>JANOGQ010000427.1:0-7748 GCA_031406105.1 Lysobacterales bacterium
GTCCCGGCAAATCCCTCTCAGCCGGATGACAGGATCTGTCTGCCCTTCATTCGAGCTATCAGCCGGCCCACCAGTTGGCCCGCCAGTTGGCCCACCGGCCGGCCCATCACTCGACCCATCGCTCAAGCTGTTACTCAACCTATCACTCGATTTTGGCGATAACACCATCAGCCACGCCTTCCCGGTCAACTGACTTCACCACGAAATCGCCCTCCTGCAGACCAGATAACACCTCGGTGATTTCCCAGTTTGACAGTCCGGCCTGGATACTCCGCTTCTCCAGGCGACCTCCGCCCACAGGGATGAGATAGACCGCGGAATCTTCCAGGATGGCGCTGGTCGGTACGTGCAGCACATCCTGGCGTTCATCCAAAATGATCTGGACGTCGGCGCTGTAACCGGGCAGCAGCATTTGCATATCCGGATCGTCGATGATGGCCTCAACATCAACCGTGCGCGATTGTTTCTCGATGTCGAGTACGTAGGGTGCCACGCGCCGCACCTGGCCGGAAAATTTGCGGTCTTTGAAGGCATCCAGGGTGATCCACGCCTTAAGACCTGCACGCACGTTCGGTGCATCCACTTCATCGATGGGCGCCCGGATAAACAGGCAGCTATTGTCGATCAGGTCGACGGTGGGCAGAGTGGCCACCCCGATCGGGGAGGGCGTGACGACTTCACCGAGTTCGCCATTGATCTCGGCGATGACACCATCAAAAGGCGCGCGCAACTGGGTTCGTTCCAGCGAAGCACGTGCCAATTCGACAGATGCCTCCCTGACCCGGGTTGCCGCCTTCGAAGCTTCACAGGCCGCCGCTGCCGAATCTGCTTCACCCACGGCTCTTTCAACCGCATCCTGCGAAGCGACCTTGCGCTCACTCAGGCGCACCAGCCGATCGGCGGTGTGTTTGGCCACATCCGCCGTCACGCAGGCCTGGCGGCTCATAGACTGCGAAGCGATCGCATCACGCTCGGCCACCAAAACCTGGGCCTTGTGGTCGGCGTTCCACAACTCGAGAAGCAACTGGCCCGCCTTGACTGTATCGCCCTCGGACACAAAGAGGCCAACGATGCTGCCCCCGGTTGCGGGAGCGATGCCGGCGCGGCGGCAGGCATCCACTGTGCCGGCGCGCGTATTGGTTACCGAGGCGATCACGTCGCCGCGGGTTACCTGCACGGCACTCACCTGAAGGGAATCCGGCCGCTGCGAAACGAAATACCACACTAGGGCTGCTGCCCCAACGATTGCCAATAGGATCCATTTCTTCATAAGGGGCATGATATTACTTTTTGAGCTGTGGCTGCGCTATCCACTTTGCACGCCGGCTTGATGAAATACTTCATCAGAAGCTTGTCGCAAAGCCTGCCTGGGTGCAGGCGGCGGCAAAAACTGTCATCGACGGCATTCAGCTCAGACGCAGGCTCCATCTACAACACCTTTGGCTTCGGCACTATTGCCAAAATGGAACTGCTGCTGGAAGCCGGTTTCCGCCCGCTGGAAGTGATCCGCGCGGCCACGCTGCACGGGGCAGAGGCGCTGTTCGAGCCGAAAGGCAGTGTCGACGCCCGCTACCAGGGCAATGCGCTGCCATCCCAGTTCAGCAACTGGCCTGTGTTCTGTGGTGTCAACCTGGCCGAAACCCTGGCCAGTCTCTGTGCAGTATCGTCAGGGCTTTGCAGCTGGCCCGCAGGCAAATTATTCTGGAATGGTGCAGATAGCTCTGTGTCAGTAGTCCCCGGGTGCACACTAACAATGCATGCGGTTTTATTCAGCCGCTCAACTTCTAAGCTGAGATTTTTGATCAGCATGTTCAAAGCAGCCTTGCTCATGCGGTAGCTGTACCAGCCACCCAGCCGGTTATCGCCGATGCTGCCGACCTTGGCGCTCAATGCCAGCAGTCTGATATCCGGGCGCTTACACAGATAAGGAAACAGCAATTTGAGATACAGGGCCGGTACTTGCACATTGCTGGCAAAGCGCAAGGCCAGCACATCAATCTCCAGCTGGCGTATGGTTTTCTCCGGCATCGCCCTGGCATCATGCAGCACGCCTTGGCAGATAAACACCGTATCGGGCTGCAGTATCAGGGCCTGAGCCACCATGGCAGCGCTGTGCTCTTCTGACTGCAGTGTATCCTGCAACCAGCAAGCGCCAGCAAGGCTGATGGCAGGTTGGCGGCTGATTACGCACACCTGTGCCCCGCTGGCGACATAATGGCGCACCAGTGCCAGGCCAATGCCGCTGCCACCCCCAATGATCAGTACCGATTGCGTCATGACTGCAACTCCTGCGCCAGCTGCATACCACTCAACCAGGCATTTTCTATCCGGCCGCCATTGAGCCAGTCACCCGCCAGCCCCAGCGACATTTGCGGCAGGTAGAGCGCCACTCTTATCGCATAATCTGCTTGCTGCTGGGCATAGCGCCAGCGATGACAATGGCTGACAGTGCCCGCCAGATCCTGCCCTGCCAGCTGCTGCAAAGCCAGCAACGCCTGCTGTGAAATATCTGTTGTGCTGGCCTCGATGTGTTGCCGGGAAAATTCCGGCGTAAAGTGCAACAACCAATTTTCCTTATCGCAACGTCCCGGCTTGGAAGATTGCCGTGCCAGCCAGCTCAGGCGGGTGTCGTTTTTGACAAAAATTCCGTCATACGGCCACAGGGCGTGCTCGAGCTGAATATTCACTGCCCAGCATGGTAGCAATGCCGTTGCTGCAAACAGCCCGGCCAGTTCGGCGTGAGATGGGACAAAAGGCTGTAACAGGTGTTCTGCCTGCTGCTGCGGAATGGCCAGCACCAATTGTTTAAAGCTGCCCAGGGACTTACCCGCACTGAACAACAGCCAGTGTTGACCGTCGAACTGCAGCTGATCTATCTGGATGCCGGTGTGCAGGCTGATGTTTTCCAGCAGCTGCGCAACCGGCGCCTGCATGGCGGGCAGCCCGATATAGCGCTCGATATCATCAGGCGATGGGCTCACTGAGCCCGCATCGCAGACTGCCAGGCGGGCTTGCCACTGAGCTATGGCCCGGGTATCTGACCAGATGCGACACTGAGCAGCAAAGGCATCACTGCGGGCAGTAAAATATTGTGCGCCCAAATCCAGATAGCCGCGCTCAGTGCGTTTACTGCTCATGCGGCCTCCGGCGCTGCGTCCTTTATCAAAAACCGCCACAGGATGGCCTTGTCTCTTCAGTGCATTGGCACATGCTGCGCCTGCCATGCCGGCGCCGATTACTGCGATAGTCACGCCCTAACTCCTGTTCATCATCGCCCTTTACTCTGGCCCTTTACTCTCGCCCCACGACTGCGAGCGGCGCATCACTTCCGCGAGTGCGATGAAGGCGGTAGACAGCGCCAGCGCGAACCACCATTCGACGATGTTTTCCACACGATCGATCAGTGCGGGATCCGACAGCAGCATACGCTTCGCCACCGATGCCACGCCACCCAGCCACTGCACACACACCAGCGCGAACAATACCCGTATTGGTCCATGTAGTTGTCGCTGCAGTGGCTGGTCCCGCAACGGCCACAGCGCGTGCACCAGCAGCAGCTGAGCCAGCGCCGTCAATCCAAAATACATCAACACCCCATAGCGTCGCATCCAGCTATACCAGGAACCATCGCTGCCAAGCGCTGCAACATAAAGAATCAGGAACAATGCGCCGATAATACCGATCACCGTGATGCTTCGTGCACGGCTCTCGCTTTCCGGCCGCAAGCCTGCGAGCCACGGCGCAACGCAGATCCACATCAGTGCCAGCAACACGGCCATTGGCAGCATAATCGCGCGGAACAAGTCCAGCCCAGGACCGGAGCGTACAGCCCGGCTGATGCTGACGCAGCCCTCCCAATAAAGTACGCACCGGAACGAGGTGGCCAGCGCTTCCCCCGGTGTCAGCAGATTCAGTAGTAATGCGCCATGGGTTGCGGCAATGGGAATGATGCCGCACAGCAGTGCCAGCCAGACTGGGCGTAGTGTGTTCAAAGCTGTCTTGGTCACTCTTTCCTGTCCACTTCATCGCGCAGCATCTTCCATCTGCCGCGACTGCCTAATTCCTGATCCGCTTGTTTTCCGGGTCGAACATAGCCCGCAACGACGCCGTGGCGGGATGACGTACACCGGCAATTTCGATCGTGAACTCATCCACTCCAATCTCCCCAAGCCGCTGCCCGGTAGGCGCCTCGACATAGCCCAGGCCAACAGCCGCTCCCAGCGTGTGGCCATACATGCCCGACCGGATGGAGCCAACGATGTGCTCACCTCGCCATATCGGCTCATTGTGGTAGAGCAGGGGTTCCGGTGAGTGCAACCTGAACTGCACCAGGCGCTTGCCCAGGCCGCGCTCTTTTTGCAGCAGCAGGGCTTGCCGCCCGACAAAGCCACCTGCCTTATCGAGCTTGACGGCGAATTCCAGCCCGGCTTCCAGCGGCGTGTCCTCGTCGGTGATGTCATGGCCCCAATGTCGATAGGCTTTTTCCATGCGCAAGGAGTTCAGCGCGTGGTAGCCGGCATGCACCAGCCCGTAGCGATCCCCGGCCGCCACAATTTCATCGTATACGCCCAGCATGAACTCGGTGGGCACGCACAACTCCCAGCCCAACTCTCCCACGTAAGTGATCCGTGAGGCCCTTACCAGGGCATAGCCCAGCTCGATTTCCCGGCTGCTGGCAAAGGCAAACGCTGGCGCGGACAGGTCATCCGGCGTCAAAGACTGCAGCAGTTCGCGGGAATTTGGCCCCATCAGCGATATCACGCCCATGGCGGAACTCACATTGGTCAATACGCAATGCTCGCCGGGTGGGATATGGCTTTTGAGCCAGTAGAAATCGCGCACTTCTGTTTCTGCCCCACCCACAATCAGGAAGCAATCCGGAGCCAGGCGGGTAACCGTGAGGTCAGCCTCTATGCCGCCACGCTCGTTGAGCCATTGGGTGTAGACGATGCGGCCGACGGCAACATCGATGTCATTGGCGCATACCCGGTTCAGCGCCTGGCAGGCGTCAGGCCCTTCGAGGCGAAACTTGGCGAAGGAGGACTGATCAAACAAGCCGACGGTTTCGCGCACCGCGCGGTGCTCGGTTGCGGAATGTTCAAACCAGTTCTGCCGCCCGTAGCTGTACTCGTAAGAGGGCACAACTCCCTGTGGCGCATACCAGTTAGGCCGCTCCCAGCCAAATGCTTCACCGTGGCAGGCACCGCGCGCCACCAGGCGGTCATGCAGCGCCGACTTGCGCGCGCCACGCGCCGATGCATACTGCCGGAACGGCCAATGCGTGGCGTACAGCAGGCCCAGGGTTTCCGACACCCGTTCGCGCAGGTATTTGCGATTGCCCTGGAAAGGCATGTTGCGCCGCACGTCCACTTCCCACAGATCAGCGGGTGGATGGCCATCGCGAATCCAATCGGCCATGACCCTGCCCACACCGCCAGCCGACTGCAGCCCAATGGAGTTCATGCCGGCAGCTACAAAACAGTTCTTCAACTCTGGCGATTCGCCCAGGTGGTATCGCACGTCAGGGGTAAAACTCTCCGGGCCACAGAAAAATTTCTGGATGCCTGCATTCTGCAAGGCCGGGATGCGTTGCATGGCCTGCTCCAGCACGGGTTCCATCTGCTCAAAACTACCGGCGATTTCGTCGAAACAAAAATCCTCGGCAATACCTTGCAGGCCCCAGGGCTTGGCCTGGGGCTCAAAAGCACCGACCATCAACTTGCCAGCATCGTACTTGTAGTAGCTGCAGGCATCGTAGTCACGCAACACCGGCAGCGTGGGATCGAGGCCAGCAACAGATTCAAACAAGACGTAATAATGCTCGCAGGCTTGCAGTGGAATGTTTACTCCAATGTTTGCGGCCAGGTCGCGGCTCCACATGCCGCCACAGATCACCACCTTGTTGGCCGCGATGTCGCCTTGTGCGGTCGACACCCCGGTGACTTTGTCGCCATCGTGCCGGATGGCGGTTACCTTGCAATCCTGCACGATCTGCACGCCGCCGTTACGCGCGCCCCTGGCCAGAGCCTGGGTGATATCCACCGCGTTGCCATAGCCGTCGCTGGGGATGTGGATTCCGCCCAGGATGTCGCTGTCGTTGATCAGCGGGTAGCGTTGTTTGATTTCCTCACGACCGATCACGTTTACCGTCAGGCCGAACACTTTTGCCATGGAGGCGTTGCGCTTGAGTTCTTCGAATCGCTCGGTGTTGGTGGCAATGGAGATGGAGCCGCACTGACGGTAGCCGGTGGCCTGTCCGGTCTCTTCTTCCAGCTGGCGGTATAGTTCCGCGGTGTAGCGCGCCAGGCGGGTCATATTAATCGAGCCACGCAACTGACCGATCAGGCCGGCTGCATGCCAGGTGGTACCGCTGGTCAGTTGCTTGCGCTCCAGCAGCAGTACATCGGACCAGCCTAGCCTGGCGAGGTGATAGGCAATGGAGCAGCCAACCACACCGCCGCCGATGATGACTACATTTGCCTTGTGCGGTAAATCAGTGGCCATGGTCATGCCCTCAGGCGCAGATTGGCGGGATCGTATACAGCATGCTGCAAGACCGTCGCAGCGCAGGACTCGCCGAGCAGCTCCACCATGAACTGGCAACCCGGATTGGCATACGTTGGGTTTACGTAAGCGAATCCCAGGGCCTTGCCGGTGGAATGTCCAAAGGCGCCGGAGGTGGTTACGCCGATGCAGGTTTGGCCATCAAACAGCGGCTCCCCGCCGCGAACATCGGAATCTCTCCCTGCAAATTCGAAATAGACCAGCCGTAGGGTTGAGCCTTTATCCTTCTGCTCCAGGCTTGCGACCTTGCCGACAAAATCTTTCTTGTCGAATCGGATGAAGCGCTCCATCGCCGAATCCAGCATGTTCACCTCGTTGGTCAATTCAGCACCCCAGCCCCGATAAGCTTTTTCCATGCGCAGGCTGTTCATCGCGTACAGGCCAAAATTCGCCACACCATGCGGCTTACCGACCTGCCACAGCGCATCGTAAAGATCGCCCAGCTGTTCCGCAGGTGGATGCAACTCCCAGCCCAGTTCACCCACGTAGTTTACCCGCAGGGCGATCAAGGGGATTCCGGCCACTGTGATTTCCCGGCCAGTGAGCCAGGGAAATGCGGGATTGCCCAAATCGGCATCGGTAAGAGGAGCCAGAATCTCCCGGGATTTTGGCCCGGCCAATACCAGCACCCCTCGTTGTTCGGTGATATTGCTGATGGTCACGAGTTCATCTTCCGCCAGCCCCTGCTGCAGATGATCCAGATCCCTGAGTTCGGCTGCGGCGGCAGATAAAACATAGTAGCGCTCGCCGTGTTCCGTATCGTGGCTGGCCTCAGAATTGTCCTTGGGTTTGTGCTTGGGTATGTCCTCGGGATTGTCAACCTTGGGTAGCCGCGTGATGGTCATTTCCGCCCGTATCCTGCCGCTGGGGGAAAGCACATGGGCCAGCACGATACCTCCGGCTTTTTGCGGCATGCGGTTAGCACAGATGCGGTTGAGAAAAGCTTCGGCATCGGGACCGCTGACTTCGTACTTGGCAAAGCCGGACAGATCCAGCAGTCCCGCCCGCTTACGCACAGCCAGGCATTCCTCGCGCACCACTGCAAAGGTTTTGTTATGCCGGTAACTGTAGTCTTCTTCCTGGCCATCCGGCGAAAACCATTTGGGCCGTTCCCAGCCATAGGTTTCGCCATAAACTGCACCGGCATCCTTGAGCCGGGCATAAAGCGGGCTGGTCTTCTGCGG
>JANOGQ010000464.1:0-4120 GCA_031406105.1 Lysobacterales bacterium
TCATGGGTTTGCAGCTGCCGGGCGGCTCCTTTGTCAATCCAAACACAGCCTTACGCGACCTGCTGACTGTTGAAGCAGTGCGGCAGGTGCTTAAAATCACCCGGCAAGGAAAAACCTATACGCCCATTGGAGAAATCATCAACGAGCGGGCCATTGTCAACGGAATCGTGGGACTCCTGGCCACCGGCGGATCGACTAATCACACGATTCACCTGGTGGCCGTAGCGGCCGCTGCCGGCATCATGATCGACTGGAGCGACTTTGCGGATCTGTCCCGTGTCGTGCCTTTACTCGCTCGCGTGTATCCAAACGGCACAGCGGACGTCAATCACTTCCATGCTGCCGGCGGACTCGGCTACCTTATGCAGGAACTGATTGGCGCAGGACTGTTACACACCGAAGTCAAGACCATTCTCGGCGAGGGCCTGGAGAATTTCTGCGTTGAGCCCTTTGCTGATGGCGAGCGCATTGCCTGGAAGCCGGCTTCATCCGCATCCCAGGATTCCAACATTCTCCGTTCCTGCGACCAGCCATTTGATGCGGAAGGAGGCCTGCGGCTGGTTGAGGGTAACCTGGGCCGGGCTATTACCAAGGTATCAGCAGTAGCTCCTGAGCATTGCCGCATTGAAGCCAGGGCGAAAGTTTTCGCGACCGTGGACGAATTCGTCGATGCATTCAAAGCTGGAAGCCTCAACCACGACCTGGTGGCCGTTTTACCCTACCAGGGTCCGCGTGCCAACGGCATGCCGGAACTGCATAAGCTCACGCCTTTCCTCAGCGTGCTGCAGAACCGCGGGCACAGCGTTGCATTAGTGACTGATGGCCGCATGTCCGGAGCCTTCGGCAAAGTGCTGGCCGCCATTCAGGTCACACCTGAAGCACTTAGCGGTGGATTGATCGGTCGCATTCGCAGCGGCGACATGATTCATATCGATGCGGAACTGGGCATACTGCAGGCCGAAGCCGATGAAGGTAGCTTCGAACAACGGCCGCAGTGCGACCCGGATCGGTCGACCAGTCAATTCGGGATGGGTCGCGAGCTGTTTACGGTATTCCGCGCGCAGGTCGGTGATGCCGAGGCTGGTGCCAGTATCTTTTGAAGCAAAAGTTCATGCGGGATCGAGTTACCCGGACGATAGCTTGGCAGTGGAAATAATGGTTGACAGGTAAAATGCCCTGTGTTCGAATCGGCTAATGCGCTTTGTAAACCAACACAGGCCTGAAACCCACCGCCCGAAAAGCGTGGTTACTGCTGCACCTCGTGTGCCGGCCAGAGCAGATCGTCTGGCTCAAGGCCTGGGGGTTCTGGGTTTGCTACTTGCTCTGCTCCTTATTATTGGAAGAGGTGCGGGCTCAGGCTAGGCGATTACAAGATCAACCTGAAGAACCCGCACCCAGAAAGTGCGGGTTTTTTTTTGGAGGTATGGGGTCAGAGTAAAGGGCAGAGTAAAGTGCAGGTGCCGGAGGTATGGGGTTAGAGTAAAGGGACAGAGTAAAGTGCAGGTGCCGCACAGATCTTTAGATTTACTCTGTCCCTTTACTCTGACCCCACCAATCCCAGCGAACCACCAATCGAAGTAAACATTGACGAGCTGACGGAACCATGAAAAGCGACCAGATCAAAAAAGGACCCGACCGCGCCGCAGCCCGCGCCATGCTGCGCGCCACTGGCATGGGTGACAAGGAACTCGCCCAGCCTATGATCGCGGTGGTCAACACCTGGTCAGACGTGACTCCTTGCAATATGCACTTACGCCAGCTGGCCGAGTACGTGAAGGAAGGCATACGCGCTGCCGGTGGTACTCCCGTGGAATTCGGCAGCATTGTCGTCACCGATGGCATCGCCATGGGCTCCGAGGGCATGAAGTGTTCGCTGATGTCGCGTGAGCTGATAGCTGATTCGATTGAGCTGGTCACACGTGGCCACTGCCTGGATGGCGTGGTGGCGCTGGTGGGTTGTGACAAGACCATACCCGCCGGGGCCATGGCGGTAGCAAGGCTGGATGTACCCGGCCTGGTGATTTACGGCGGCTCCATCATGCCTGGCAAACACAAGGGCATACCCATCACCATCCAGGATGTATTTGAAGCAGTCGGCGCGCATGCAGCCGGCAAGATCGATGCAGACGAGCTGCACGCTATTGAAATGGAAGCCTGCCCCGGCGCCGGTGCCTGTGGCGGCCAATTCACCGCCAATACCATGGCCATGGCTTTGACGGCTCTGGGCCTGTCGCCCATGGGCGTGAACGATATTCCCGCCATCCACCCCGACAAAGCCGAAGCGGTGCGACAGTGCGGTAAGCGCATTGTGGAGCTGGTCAATGAAGGCGTGAACACGCGTGCAATGGTCAGCCGGGAATCCCTGCGCAACGCAGCCACCGTGGTAACAGCCACGGCGGGCTCCACCAATGCCGTGCTGCACCTGCTGGCGATTGCCCGCGAAGCCGGTGTGGAATTCAACATCGACGAATTTGACGAGATTTCCCGCCAGACGCCGATTATCGGTGACCTGAAACCGGCCGGCCGCTTCATGGCGCCCGACCTGTTCACTGCCGGCGGCACGCCGCTGGTCATTGAACGCCTGCGCATCGCTGGCCTCTTGACCGACACACCGACCGTCAGCGGCAAGAGTCTGTTCGAAGAATGTGCCCATGCAGCGGAAACACCAGGCCAGGAAGTGGTGACCGCTTTTGACAAACCCATCAAGCCGCGCGGCGGCTTCGGAATTTTGTACGGCAATATCGCTCCAGAAGGCTGCGTAGCCAAGCTGGCCGGCCACGGCAATTTCAGCTTCACCGGCCCCGCGCGGGTATTCGACAATGAGCAGCTGGCCTTCGCAGCCGTTCAGGCACGCCAGATCCACTCAGGTGATGTCATCGTAATTCGCAATGAAGGCCCCAGCGGTGGCCCCGGCATGCGTGAGATGCTGGCGGTGACTGCTGCTCTGGTTGGCCAGGGTCTGGACAAGGATGTAGCCCTTATTACTGATGGCCGGTTCAGTGGCGCTACTTACGGTTTCATGGTTGGGCATATTGCACCTGAAGCGGCGCATGGTGGCCCGATTGCCCTTTTGCGAGAAGGCGACACAATTACCATTGATGTTGATCAACGCATCATATCTACCGATGCCGATCTCGAATCCCGTCGCG
Organism: Lysobacterales bacterium; assembly: GCA_031406105.1. Classification (GTDB taxonomy): domain Bacteria; phylum Pseudomonadota; class Gammaproteobacteria; order Xanthomonadales; family SZUA-36; genus JAWXBM01. The sequence continues at coordinate 3,150 of JANOGQ010000464.1, forward strand.
CGGAATGGCGACCACTGGCACGCCAGTACAGTTCTGGCGCATTGGCCAAATATGCATACCTGGTGTCATCCGCTTCGCAGGGCGCGGTGACATCATTTCCAAATTTCAACAACCATTCCAATTCTTAGCCAATTCTTAGACATCCATCATCAGGAGCTTTTCCCATGACCATGTATTTTGAAAAAGACGCCAGCCTGCAACCCCTGCAAGGTAAAACCGTCGCCATCATCGGCTACGGCAGCCAGGGCCGTGCCCACGCCAACAATCTGCACGAAAGCGGCATCGACGTGGTGGTGGGTGTGCGCAAAGATGGCAAGTCATGGAAGGAGGCAAGCGCCGCCGGCTTGCGCGTGGCCACTCCGGCTGAAGCGGCTGCCCAGGGTGACCTGATTGCGATTCTGTTGCCGGACATGGTCCAGCCTGCCGTATTTACCAAGGACATTCTGCCTAATGCCAAACCCGGCAGCTCTATTCTGTTCGCCCATGGTTTCAACATTCACTTTGGCCAGATCAAGGTGCCGGAAACCATGGACGTGATCATGGTGGCGCCAAAAGGCCCGGGTGATCTCGTGCGTCGTCAGTTCCAGGAAGGCAAAGGCGTTCCCAGCATTGTCGCAGTCCACCAGGATGCCAGCGGAGAAGCGTTTGACCGCTGCCTCGCCTATTGCCATGGCGTGGGTGGTACTCGCGGTGGACCTATCCGAATCCTCCAAGAGCTGTTTGGAGACTCAGCGGTTAACACGCCCGGCATTTACACCGACCACCAGCCTGCCCAATCCTCGTTTGCGTTTATCAACATCCTTCCGTTCCGGGCAAAAGCCAAGGATCGCGTAGGCACGTACCGGCTCGGTACTTGGCCGGGTGAGCGCCGCGGCGCACAAGTGCCCGAAGGGTTTGTTGAGGTCACGCAACTTAATCAAGACACCCCCGTGTCGGAGCACTTTAGACTCCGCGACTTTTTAACGCACGAC
>JANOGQ010000480.1:0-6366 GCA_031406105.1 Lysobacterales bacterium
ACCTGACCCTGGTCAGCAGCAACATCAAGCATTTCAAGGCCTTGAAAGAGCTGCAATTGCAGCAGTTCAAACCCTGAAATCAGGTTGGATTTGTGGGAGCGCGTGTGGGAACGCCCTTTGTGGGGGCGCCCTTGGGCGCGATTAAATCGCTCGCAAGTGAGCTCCCACAGTACAAGCTAAAACCGAATATGGGAGACCCCAAGTAGCGTCTCCCACATTCCACAATTACAACTTAGGAGATAACACCATGACCACCTTCTGCGACCTGACCCAAGGCCACTGCAAACCCTGTGAAGGCGGGGTTGACCCGATGACCCGCGAGCAGGCCGAAACCCTGATCAAGCAGATTGAGGGCTGGAGCCTGAGCGAAGACGGCAAGTTCATCACCCGCCGTTTTGAGTTCAAAGGTTTTTACAAAACCGTGGCCTTTATCAATGCCATGGCCTGGGTGGTAAATGCCGAAAACCACCACCCGGATTTTTCAGCGGGCTATAACTACTGCGAAGTGAATTTCACCACCCATGCGATTGATGGGTTGTCGGAAAATGATTTTATCTGTGCTGCCAAGATCAACGAATTAATGTAGACGCGCCAAATTCTTACAAGACCAAGGCAGGTTTCGCATTGCCTTTTTTGGGTCATAGGCCATACTGACCTTGAAATGTCGATCAACCGGGACAGCAAAACCAGTTCCTCGGAGTTTCAATTTATGGAAGCTCTGATTAATTCGTCCCTGAAGCATCAGAGCACGCAAAGCAAAAAATGTGATTTTTGTTTTGCTTCATTTTCAATGATTTACAATCATCGAAAATGGCGGTACATCCTTGTACCGCGGCAACTCTGAATAAATCAGAGTTGCCTTATGCCTAAAAGGATTGTTGGTCAGCCCGGCCCATGTTAACCAAGAAGATTGAACTACCATACAGAAATCTGTATTGTTAATCCCATGAAGACCACTCTCGACATTAACGATTCGCTGCTCGCCAATGCCAAAGCACTGGCTGCGCAGCAACGTACCAGCCTGACACGATTGATCGAGGAAGGATTGCAACTCCGCCTGCGCCCTACACCACCAGCCGAAAGGTCAGGCAAACGCCAGATTCCTGTCTTCAAGGGGCGCGGCGGTCTGGTTGCCGGACTGGATCCGTGCAGCAACAAAGCCATGCTGGACGCCGCTGACAATGACGCCTGATGTCAATGTATTGGTTGCGGCATCGCGAAGCGATCACCCACACCACCACACAGCCTATGCCTGGCTGGATGCAGCCGCTGCATCGTGTGCGGATGGTGCAACCCTGAAGCTTATGCCCATGGTTGTTGCCAGTTTCCTGCGACTGGTCAGCAATGTGAAGATATTCGTCCAGCCCACTCCCGTGAAAGATGCTGTGAACTTTCTGGATGCGCTGTTCGCAGTGCCGGGTGTTGACATGCCTTACCTCGGCGCGGAGTGGCCAATAATGCGGCAGCTCTGCTTGGAGCGGAAGCTCAGCGCCAATGCCATCCCCGACGCATGGCTTGCGGCAGGGGTGACTCACCTGGGCGAGCACCTGGTCACATTCGATTCCGGCTTCAGGAAATTGTTGCCGCGAAGGCAAGTGACCTTGCTGGTTCAGGCATAGCTTGCTTGATAACCACCAGGTTACCAACAATTGTCCACATGGCGCTTTTTTTACGACCTGGCGGTTCCAAAAACAGGATCTGGCGCAGCCGCGTCAGGAAACCAGAGCAACCAACTGAAGTAAAAACATGACCACCTTCTGCGACCTATCGGGTTGGCGAACATTGTGGCCTTACACCCCTGTTACAGCCAGTTCTCCACTGACAAATCAGGCACCCGGGCAAACTCACGTTCATTGTTGGTGACCAGAACCGCTCCCAAACTTTGCGCATGGGCGGCAATAAACAAATCATTGTTACCAATGATGGTCCCTCTGGATTTCAACTCAGCCCGCAAACGCCCATACGTACGACCTGCTTCCTCATCCAAAGGTTTGACCCGCAGTAATCGGGTGAAGGCTTCCAGTTGTCGCCAACGAGCAGCCTTATGCGAGGCTGCACCGTTTTCGATACCGAAACACAATTCTGCATAGCTGAAAGCGGAAATACACAAACCTTTCATCACTTTGAATTTATGCCGCAGGTGATCTGTGCGATTTTTCAGCACATAGATACACATATTGGTATCCAGCATGTACATCAGATGTTGAAACGCTCCTGTGGGGGTGCGTCGCCTCTTTCGGACAAAAAGCCGTCATCAAACGCCGCGCGTTCATCAAAAAAAGCATCCCAGTCCGATTCAGTTGCAGACAGGATCACGCTATCTCCCAACTTGCTGGCAAACACCTCTTCACATTCGAAGCGATATTCTTTGGGAAGCCGGACGGCCTGGCTGCGGCCATTCATAAAAATTTTTGCGCGCTTGCTCATGATATCCCTACGTTTCGTAGTGGTATATATTGATTAATATATACCAAAATGGAAGAGGAAATACCCCTGAATTTCTGTAGGATTTAATCGCAAGCCATAGGGGCCATCGATCTAATTCCACCCCTTCCACTCATACACCTTCTGCCCCATCCATTCGCGAATGGCGTCGGAAGTCATAGCCAGCGCCCGCGCGTCGGGCAATAAATCCATCGCAGTGTAGTTTCCGGGCCTGGTTACGTGAATGTCGGTTGAAACGGGATAAACGTAAAGACCTACCTCTTTGAACGAAGCCACAGCCCGCTGCATATGCGCAGCCGAGGTGACCAGCAAAGAGCGATCACAACCCGCGGCTTCAAGCAGTGGCTTCATGTTCAGGGCGTTTTCCCGGGTATTCCGGCTGCGCCCCTCCAGCTGAATTGCATCGGCAGGAACCCCCCATTCAACCAACAGCTCTCCAATCAGGGCTGCCTCGCTGGGGCCCGGGTCAGACCAGGGCTGGTTTCCACCCGTCACAAACACCCGAGCACCTTTTCGCGCACGATACAGTTTTGCCGCCATGTAAACACGGTCGATGGCTTCGCCCAATTCAATATCCAACCTGGGAGATACCGGCAATCCCACTGCACCACCCAGCAACACGATGCACTGACTGACAGGGATGGCCTCCATCGGTTCGGGCGGAAAACGGGCCTCCAATCGGCCATACAAGCTACTGGCCACCATGGGTGAAGACGCTATCCACAGCAACAGCATCGTCAATAACCCAAAAGCAAAGGCTAGCCGCCGCTTTTCAAACAAGGTCAGGATCAGCGCCAACATGCCGAAAAGCAGGACTAATCCCACCGGCAATATCAGTTGTGGCAGGATTTTGGATAAGTAGACATACACGTTTAAGGCCTTTGCTTGGATGGGAACAACAATTATAAGCGAGCCAGGCGGACAAGCCGCTAAGCGTAATTTCCTGCCAGCAGTTAAACTGCGCTTTGCATGCCGTTTAGCCTGCCTTCAGGCTAAATCTTTTGATCAATCTTCAGCCAGCGATAAATATTGAAATACTCAACGCTTCTTGCTTACATCACCCCTAATCGAACCACGCTGGTGACGATCGTGATGTTGTTGCTGGCGGGCAGCGCGGTGACGCTGGCCAATCCCTGGATTGCGGGCCAGCTGACGCAGTCAATTCTTGATGGACCAAAGAGTCAGTTACCTGCCTTTCAGCTCATATTACTAGCCTGGTTCGCACTCATCGCTGTTCGAAGCTTTTTGACTTTTGCAAGCTCCTACCTGGTCGGAAGCACGGGCGCCCTTATGGCTGCCCGCTTGCGCACTAGGGTGTACGAGCACCTGCAAATTCTTCCACTGGCTTATTACCAGGAGCGCAGGCAAGGAAATATGTTGACCTTGCTCAGCAACGACTCGGAAACGATCAGTGATTTCGTCAGCACCACTTTGGTGCAGCTATTGCCATTACTGGTGACGTTCGGCGGGGCATTGCTGATCATGTTCTGGCTTGATCCCGTCGTTGCCCTTTTGGCCCTGATGCTAATGCCAGTCTATTACGTAGCCATGAAATTCATTGGCAGAAAAATCAGGCCATTAACCGCTCAGTGGATAGAATCCTGGTCCAACATGGTCACGTTGGTACAGGAAAACCTGGGCATGATGCCGGCCATCAAAGCGTTTACCCGGGAGAAGCTCGAGTCCGGGCGTTTTGATTCGCGCAATTCTGAATTGCTGAATTTGACCAACCGCCAAATTCTCATTCAATCGGCATTAAGCCCGGCCATGGGCTTTCTGGCCGGCGCGGGGCTTTTGCTGTTGCTATGGCTTGGAATAAGCCATGTACAAGAAGGCCAGCTACAACCTGCAGAACTAGTCAGCCTGTTACTCTATGCCATGCTCCTTACACAGCCTGTTTCCGGCCTGGCCAGTGTTTATGGTCAGGTAATGCGCACCCGTGGCGCAGCTGAACGATTACTGGTATTTTTTGCAGAACAGCCAGAACCCATCAGCGCAGGGCAAGCGCCCATAGGCCCAATAAAGGGAGCCATCGAGTTCCGGGATGTGGATTTTGCATACCCCGGCCGGGATGCCGTACTGCATCACTTCAACCTCCAGATCGCAGCTGGAGAAACGATTGCCTTGACAGGCCCAAATGGCGCCGGCAAATCGACAGTGGCCCACCTGCTGATGCGCTTTATTGAACCCAAAAATGGCCTGGTTCTGGTTGACGGCATTGATATCAGCGAGCGCGATATAAACAGCGTCAGGAACCACATTGGCCTGGTGGCACAGAACACCTTGTTGGTTAATGGGTCTGTTCAGGAAAATATTTCGTACGGACACCCCGAAGCGAGTATCGAAGACATAAAAAAAGCCGCAAATGCGGCTAGGGCAACGGAGTTTATAGAAAGATTACCGAATGGCTACAATACGATTATCGGCGATCAGGGCATCAGACTTTCCGGTGGGCAACGTCAACGATTATCACTGGCCAGGTCATTGCTCAAAGATCCACCGATACTGATTCTGGACGAGGCCACCTCCATGTTTGATCCCGAAGGTGAGGCGAGTTTTATTGAGGAATGCCGTGATCTCTTGAATCAGCGGACGGTCATCCTTATTACGCACCGACCAGCGAGTCTTGCGTTGGCAAATCGGGTTGTGAGAATGGAGCAGACCTGAATGAGTCGGCGTTTGAACCTCCATAGCATTCGAAGCTGTATTTTTGTAACGAAGTTGTTGAACCACGAGCAAACTATGCCATGAGTAATGTTACCGGTTATTCACTGAATCATTATGGCACGATGATTACAGGGCCAGTGCGCATGAACGCTTACGCCGCTGCGTTAAAGGCGGCCATATCACCAACCAGCGTGGTGCTGGATATTGGGGCCGCCTCAGGAATCATGTCGCTGCTCGCGTGCAAATATGGTGCCCGCCATGTTTACGCAATCGAACCGAACGACTCGATTAACGTTGCACGAAAGCTTGCTAAAGCTAACGGTTACACAGATCGCATTACGTTTTACCAAGACCTGTCCACCAAGGTCACACTGCCTGAGCAGGCCGATGTTATCGTCTCTGACCTGCGCGGAGTTCTGCCCATTTTCGAACATCATGTAAGTTCAATTTGTGATGCCCGCTCGCGCCACTTGGCACCCGGTGGTGTACTTATCCCACAAAAAGATAGTGTTTGGGCTGCGGTAATTGAAACTCCTGAGGTCTACCAGGAATTGCTCAAACCTTGGAGCGAGGATGTCTTTGGCCTGGATTTCAGTTCACACCGCACCGCAGCAGTAGATGCAGTGCACAACGAGCTCGCTCAGGAGGAAAACCTGTTGACTGGCCCACAATGCTTGATCACCTGGGACTACCGCACTGTTTCAGACGCAAACGTCGGTGCCAAAATCAGGTTTATCGTCAAGCGCACCGGAACTGCCCACGGAATCAGTTTGTGGTTTGAAACGGTACTATTCGAAGATATCGGTTTCGCAACGGCGCCAGGTAATGATCGACTAGCCTATGGAATGGCAATGCTGTTATTTACCTTACCAGTGGATGTTGCTGAAGGTGATCAGATTGAGCTGGATTTTAAATGTAACCTGGTTGGTGATGTTTATGTGTGGCAGTGGCATTCCAAGTTCTTTGAAAATACGTCTCTGCAAGAACCCAAGGCCGAGTTCCAGCAGTCCACGTTTAACGCGCATTTTCCCAACTTGAAGAGCTTACAAAAACGCGCATCGAATTACATACCACTTGCCAGCGAAGAAGGTGAGTTGACCAAGCAGGTTTTACAGATGATGAATGGCAAAACATCACTGGAAGAAATCGCCAACTGGCTCACAACCGAATTTCCGAATATCCATCCAACCTGGCAAGAAGCACTTGGGTGGGTTGGCGAAATTTCGGAAAAATTTAGCCGATAAACTTTCAATT
>JANOGQ010000533.1:0-1692 GCA_031406105.1 Lysobacterales bacterium
GTGTCAAGGAAATACCGGATCTCGCGGAAGATCCAGGGGTTGCCTTGCGCAGCACGACCAATCATCACGCCGTCTGCGCCAGTGAACTGCAAAACCTCGCGGGCCTGCTGTGGCGTTTGAATATCGCCATTGGCAAACACCGGAATACTCACCTCTTGGCAAATTTGTGCAATGGTTTCGTACTCGGCCTTGCCCTGGAATTTGTCAGCGCGGGTGCGGCCATGCACCGCCAATGCAGCAACGCCCGCTTCTTCAGCCAGACGGGCAATAAGAGCTCCATTGCGCTGTTCCGGCTCGGGGCCGGTACGTATTTTCAGGGTAACCGGAATATCCACTGCAGCAACCACTGCAGCGAGAATCTCCGACACCTTGTGCGGATCTGAAAGCAAGGCAGAGCCCGCCAGTTTGTTGCAGACCTTCTTGGCCGGACAACCCATATTGATGTCGATGATGGCTGCACCACGATCGGCATTGTAACGGGCAGCGTCAGCCAGCCATTGAGGCTCGCTGCCGGCAATCTGCACGGCTACCGGCTCTGGCTCGCCATCGAATGCCTCACGCAAGCGGGATTTTCGGGTATCGCGCAGTGCCGGATTGGCCGACAGCATTTCGGTGACCACATAATCAGCACCTAGCTGACGGCAGAGGCTGCGGAAATGCCGGTCGGTGACACCCGCCATGGGGGCGAGGGCAAGGCAGTCTGACGGAAGCTTGTAGTGACCAATCTGCATGGTTGTCTGAGTGCTTAACTCAGCGCTCCTACAATCTTGAAGCCGGCAACCCAGGTGCCGATGGATGCACCCAGGTTGCTGAAGAAAAATATCAGCAGGATGCGTGTCGCCCGATTTCCGAACCAGCCCTTAACCGTGGTGATGTCCAGATGCAGGCGTTCGAGATCGGCAATTTTGGGTTTGTGCAGCCAGGACTCCACCAGTCCTGTCACCATGCCGACCGCGATGGCGGGGTTCAATGTAGTGATGGGTGCTGCAAAAAACGCACTCAATATTGTCAGGGGATGGGCCCGTGCAATCAGAGCACCCAGCGCAGCCAGCCCGCCGTTGATCAAAACCCAGATCCACACCAGGTTCCAGCCAATGGTTGGACTGCGGGAAAAGCCGATGGCAAAGCCCAGCAAAACCAGCAGCATGATGGCCCAGGGGATAATCTTCGGCCAGCGCGATTTAGCCGGCACCTGCTCCAGTTCGGCGCGGACGCTTGCAGGCGCCAGCTGATCTTCCTGCAGGTGCTGGGCCAGCCCGGCCATGTGACCGGCACCGATAACCACCAGGACATTATGCGGTTTGGCCGGACCTTGAAGCAGTGCGTTTTCCTGTCGCAGCCGGGCCGCCATGAATTGATCACGCTCGGCAATCAGGGCCTTGTAGAGCTCCGGTGAGTGGGCTGCAAACTCGGTAAAGGTGGATTCGAGAATGTCGCCCTGCTTCAGCTTTTCGATGGCCTCTTCATCGATTTCATCGGAGCTGACCATGCCCATAACCAGACCTGACATCAGATACATGCGTTTATACCAGGGCACACTGGCATAGCTGCGGCGCAGGGTGAGCGCCAGATCGCGGTCGACCAGTTGCAATGGCACGCCGCGTTCTGCAGCAGCTCTGACAGCGGCACGCATTTCGGCACCCGGCTCTATGCCGAATTGATCAGCAATACGCCTTTGATAAGCACTCAGCG
>JANOGQ010000054.1:0-8026 GCA_031406105.1 Lysobacterales bacterium
CCTGATTTTGCGATCTGCCGTCACCAGCCTTAGTTTGTGGACACGTGCAGCAGCGATAAGAAAACGGTCGGCCGGATCGCCATGCGGGTTGCCGGGGAGTTGGGCGCTTTCAAATGCGGTTCCGGCATCCAGTGCCAACAGACGTAATCCGGGCATGGCGGTGGCGCGCCGTATCCACTCGCCGGTGGGCGCGGACAAGCTTATTTTCCTCTTGGCGCACAGCATACCGATTTCCCAGATACTGATTGTCGAGACATGCAGGCAGTGCGCTTGTCTGGCCTGTTCGATGGCCAAAAGTGTTGCCTTGGACAACAACCCTTCGCTGCCTTCCGCGTACCAGATCCAGACATGGGTATCGAGCAGAAGCGCGTCACTCATTTTCCGCCCTTGCGAGTTTGCAGGCCTGCGTACAGGCGATCTTCATCGCCGCTTTCCGCAGACCAGACTTCGTCCAGCGGCGCGACGATGTCGCCAAGTACCGTGACAGTCCCCTTCATGTAGCCGAACATGCTGGCAGGTACTTCATTCTCTATGGGTACCAGCTTAGCGACCGGCTTGCCGCGCTTGGTGATGACCAGCGGCTCATGCGTGGCGGCGACTTCGTCAATCAATTTCAGGCACTTGGCCTTGAATTCTGCGGCATTAATGTTCATTTTTATTCCTTCGTGACCATATCAAGTGGTCATGTTAAACCTCTCCTTAATCGGAAACAACCCAGGCGCTGGCCGGCATGGATGGCGCATCCTGGCCGACCAGCAAACCGAGCTGCGGGTGATATAACAGATCGTTGGTTTGCACGTACAGGCCGGGGATCGCTTCCGCCACATCGCCTTGTGACAGTAGCTTTATGGCTTCCCGATTATGGATGGTGACTGTGTAACGCTGAAGTTGGCGCAAGAGCCAGCGTTTCGGGCCATCATTCTTCAGGGTGTTCAGCAGCTTTTCCACCTTGTCATTGTCCCCATTCGCACCACGATAGCGAACGATGACAGGCGTGCTGTCCTCGTCCTGAATGAGTTTGAATTTTTCGGCGGCAGTGCGGAAATTAACGGCCAACGACTGTCCATCAACCTTGAGCAATTCAGTTATCTTCTGCGAATCCAGATCGCAGGCGTGATACAGCTTCTCGAAATACCTGGCAAACAGGCCGCGTTCCAAGGGCGGGCCGTTGTGGGCATGAAGGACGCTAAGACAAGCATCTTCCCCTTTGCGTAACAGGCCGGGCGGTGCTGGTCTGGTGGGCACGAACACCACGACTTCCCCTTTACCTAATCGGCCTTCTCGGTTGCAGCGCCCAGCGGCTTGGGCAGTTGAATCCAGTCCCGCCAATGCACGATAAACCACAGGAAAATCCACATCGACACCGGCTTCAACCAATTGTGTGCTGACGACACGAGTGGGAATGCCATTTTTAAGTCGTGCCTTGATCTGTTGAATGAGCTGCGAGCGATGTTCGCCGCACATCAGCGCGGAAAGATGCAACGTGCCTTCCGGCATCAAGTCCCACAAGTCGCGGGCATCTTTGCGGCGGTTGACGATGGTGAGCACGGAATCGTGCTGTTCGATTTCATTGGCCAGCGCGCCCCAGCTCGTCGGCGTGTCCCAGTCGACAGGCAGGCGCACGTTCACCCGCTCCAGTTTTGCATAGAGAGCGTCTGGGTCGTCCATGATTTCGCGGACATTCTCAAGACCGCGCATATTGTTCCGGGCGTCGAAGTACTCGCGGGTCGCAAGCGCCGGCTGGGTGGCCGTGCAGAGTACGACGGTTACACCGTAGTGCCTCGTAAGTAAATTCAGAGCATCGAGGATGGGCTGTAGAAATTCCGGTGGCAACAATTGAACTTCATCCAGCACGACGATGCTATCAACGATGTTGTGCAGCTTGCGGCAGCGCTAGGTTTTAGCAGCAAAGAGCGACTCAAAGAACTGCACGTTGGTGGTGACGACTATCGGTGCATCCCAGTTCTCACAGGCGAGGTGGCTTTTGTGATTTTCCTTATCGGGATCGGTTTCGGCATTGCTATGATGTTCGATCACCGCATCGACAAAGATGCCCCGGAAGGTATCGGCAGTCTGCTCGATGATGCTGGTGTAGGGAATTACGTAAATGATGCGGCGCTTGTTAAAGCGCTTCGCGTGCTCCAGCGCGAACGCCATGCTGGAAAGTGTTTTGCCACCACCGGTGGGCACGGTGAGCGAGAACAGGCCGGGTGCGCCAGCGGCCTTGGCGCGGCACTGCCGCAGGATGTCGGCGCGCAACTGGTTGACGGGTGTGGGGTTGGAGGCAACCGTTTTGTTTGTCATGAAAATATCAAACTGGTCGAGCAGCGTTTGCAAATCCGGCCAATCGCCGCGTTGTGCAGACTTGTCTGCGTCCATGTAAGCCTCGGTGTCGAGGCGATCGGCATCGATCAGGCAAGAGAACAGCATGCGTACCCACAAGGCGAATCCGTTGCTACCCCCGGGGATGGCACGTAGATCAGGGGCAAATGCACCGTGGTCAAGAATGTTGGCCGGCGGATTTTCGGCCAAGGCTTGAGTGAGTTCGTCGCGGGAATCCGGGCTATCCAGACGCGCATCCAGTCCGCCGAACCAGTCATACAGACCGGCATGATGACTGGCAATGAGGTAAGCAAGCACGCGCCCTTCCTTACCAAAACGATCGCACGCCAGCAGCGCGCCCGCAGTGGAATGCGGTGCTTTGCCCGCTTCACCCTTGATGTGGGCATCGGCTTCAAAATCAAAACCATTGACTTTGCGAATATAGTGCTGAAAGCGTGGACGGTATTTGCCCAGGTCGTGCCATAGTCCAGAGAGATGCGCCCAGTCTTGTGCTCCGAATGGCCGGGCGCGATCAGCAGCCAGAACCGCGACACTCTTCAAGTGGTCGGCGAGATCATGAGGGTCGCGCCACCTTCCATCTGGACTCCGGGCGGCGTGAGCAATAGGGCTAATGTTGGAATTCATATTGTTCAGGGCTCTCTACCCCTTACGAGTGTGCTCCTGTGCTTTCTCAAAACCTGAGAGTATAAGTCGAGTAAAAGCCCTTTTCTCGGAAACTGGAAGTAACTGCCCCTTCGTTACCCCAACTTTTCACCCAGCGCCTTAAGAAGCGCCTACGGAATTTTCATTGGTTGGTGTCACCTGTGACTGAATTTGCCTGTGCCATACCTCCATTTCAGACCGATTCGCGTCCGCAGGGCGAGAGACCTCTTGATCGCCACCGGGTCTTCAATACAGGCGATTACTGTGACAGAACCACCGCATTCGCTGCAGGGGTCGATGTCAATCTTGAATACCCGCCTTAGTCTTTTGACCCAAGTCATTGCTAACCGGTGCTCAGCTGGCGATTTGCTCTGCTCTGGTGTTGCAGCTTTTTTGCCTTTACCCCGCCCGGCCGGTGTCACTAGCACACGGTAGTGGCTATTGGGTGCGAATACGCGGTGAAAGCGGGTCAGGTTAACTCGAGGTTTAGGCACCAGTGCGACCAGCCTTGATATGGCCGCTCCTGCGCATCCCTGCGCCCGCGGCTCTTTGGTGGCCTACGAGTTATCAAGATCGAACGGTTCGGAATTCTCGCCTATCCAGACCGCCAGCAGTGATTCATCCAGATTGCCAGATGCCACTTCCCTGATCACGTAGACGGCCTCAGCTTCGGAACATGTCAGATTCCATCCATTAAGCTGAAGGAATATGTTGATTGCAGTCAAGGCAATGCGCTTGTTGCCGTCGCTGAAAACATGGTTCTGGCAAAAGCCAAAGCCGTAGCAGGCTGCGAGCGAAGTGATGGAGGTTTCCGGATGGTAACTCAGTAAATTTTGTGGGCGCGCCAGAGTTGATTCCAACGCGCCCTCATCCCTTAGTCCGTGCAGTCCACCATGCTCATCAATCAGCATATGTTGGAAAAGCATGATCTCGCGTGATTCAAGCCAAATCAGCATTCCAGATCAGCGTTTTTTACTTTGCCAGCTCACGCAAAGCATTCCGGAACTGCCTGCGCGTGTTCTCGAAGGCTTTCATCTTGCGTTCGAACAAGGGGTCACGCGCCTGCAGGCGGAGTCCATCATCTTCAGGCAGGCCAAAAAGCTCGTCCCCTTCCTTCAGATTCATGCGGTTAAGCTCTTCCTTGGGAATTATCACCCCCAACGATCCGCCCACTTTGCGTATTTTCATAACGACCGACATATCCTTCACTCCTGCAGAAGCAGTTTCTCATTGCTGTCTGCAGTATAAGTTTTCTTATAACTTGCATCAAATGCTATTTTGCTGGGTCTTCCAGGATGCTGGTGGTTCCACCTGCATGATCATCAGCGTCCACGTTTCAGCTGAAACGTAAAAGCGGGATTCGCAGCAAAAATGGGGTCGGATCCAATTCTGGCAGCCTTACGATTGCGAAGCTGCTATAAACGGAGATTGGAATAGAGGCATATGGATTAGATTAAATTGGATCCGACCCCATTTGCCGATCATCTGGGTGGCCGCAGGTGCATTTGGTTCTATGCCTGCTTACAACGATTGCTCCGTCACTGTCCCAGGACCGACACTCGCAGCTCCCTAGATAACGACGACAATCTGAGAAGGCTTTAGACTCAGGGCTTGAGCCGCCTGGCCTGCCCTCTGAGCTATCCATCATGGGAGCTTACCCGCGGTTCAGCAGAGGTCGGGGGTGGCTATATCTTCTATACTCTCACCCAGTTTGAAGTCTTACCACCTTGCCAAGGAGTTGCAATCATGCCCAAACCCAAAACTGCTGACAGAGCGATCGATATCGGGATTTCGACGGCCGAGCGCGCGAGAATCGCACACGGACTTTCGGCCCTGCTCGCCGACAGTTACACCCTCTACCTGATGACCCACAACTTCCATTGGAATGTCACCGGCCCGCACTTCAACAGCCTGCACCTGATGTTCATGGCCCAATACACCGAGCAGTGGAATGCACTCGATATCATCGCCGAGCGTATCCGCGCGCTTGGCCATCCGGCACCCGGTACGTACAAGGAGTTCGTCAAGCTCGCGTCAATCAGGGAGGTGGATGGAGTACCCCAGGCAACGAAGATGGTCCGCCATCTCGTGGACGCGCAGGAGGCCACGGCGCGCACGGCTCGCAGCCTCTTCCCCCTGGTGGAGAAGGCCAAGGACCAGCCAACGGCCGACCTGCTCACGCAACGTCTCGAGGTGCATGAGAAGACGGCCTGGATGCTGCGCAGCCTGCTTGAGGCTTGATGGCATCGCCCGGCGCCACGTTTAAGGGTAACAAGGCTGACTTGCCGAGTAAGCCCTGTGTGGCCTGCGGCTTGCCCATGAGTTGGCGCCGCAGCTGGGCAAAGAACTGGGCCGAGGTGAAGTACTGCTCTGAGGCCTGTCGTCGTCGCGCGAAGGCTCAGCATGGCTAAGCTGCGCAATCTGATTGTCGTGCTCGGCGACCAGCTCGACCTCGATGCTTCGGCGTTCGATGGCTTTGATGCGGGCCTGGACGCCGTCTGGATGGCCGAGGTGGATGAGGAGTCAACCCAGGTTTGGTCGAGCAAACCGCGCACGGCCCTGTTCCTGGCGGCCATGCGGCACTTCGAGCTGGCACTGCAAGCTGCCGGCCGCCCGCTGCACTACATCCGACTGGCTGAGGCAAGCAACGCGGGCAGCCTGCACGCCCAGTTGCAGGCCGACATCCCGCGCCTGAGGCCGGCCCGGCTGGTGATGACCGAACCGGGTGATTGGCGCCTGTTGCAGGCGATCAAGGCCGTGGCCGAGGCCAACGGCTTGCCGCTGGACATTCGCGAAGACCGCCACATCTGTTGCAGCGTAGAAGAATTTGCCGCTCATGCCAAAGGGCGCAAGTCCTTGCGGATGGAGTACTTCTATCGCGAGCAGCGCAAGCGCCACCGCGTGCTGATGGACGGCGACGAGCCCATCGGGGGCCAGTGGAATTTTGACGCCGACAATCGCGAGGCTTTCGGCGCTGCCGGCCCGGGTGATGTACCGCCGCGCGCGACCTTCGCGCCCGATGCGGTTACGCGTGAAGTAATCTCGCTCGTTAATACCCATTTTGCCGCGCACCCCGGTCGGCTGGACAGCTTCGCCTGGCCGGTGACGCGCAAACAGGCACTGCAATCGATGCGCGCCTTTATCAAGGAGCGCCTGCCCTTGTTCGGCCGTTACCAGGATGCAATGTGGCCGGGTGACCCGTGGCTGTACCACGCGCACCTGTCGGCCGCGCTCAACCTGAAACTGCTGAACCCTCGCGAGGTAGTGGCTGCGGCCGAGGCGGCCTACCACAACGGGCACGCGCCGCTGGCCAGCGTCGAGGGCTTCATCCGCCAGATCCTCGGCTGGCGCGAGTACGTGCGCGGCATCTACTGGGCGCAGATGCCCGAGTATCTGGAGCGCAACGCACTCAAAGCCGGGGAAGATCTGCCCGCGTGGTACTGGACCGGCGCCACCGACATGGCCTGCCTGCGCGATGCGCTCGCGCAGACGCTGACACATGGCTATGCCAACCACATCCAGCGGCTGATGGTCACCGGGCTCTTTGCACTGATGCTGGGCGTGAACCCGAAGCAGATTCACGCCTGGTATCTGGCGGTCTATGTCGATGCGGTGGAGTGGGTCGAGCTGCCTAATACTCTGGGTATGAGCCAGTATGCCGACGGTGGCGTGATGGGCAGCAAGCCCTACATCGCCACCGGCAAGTATATCCAGCGCATGAGCCCGCACTGCAAGGGTTGCCGTTACGACCCCGCGCAGCGCAGCGGCAACAACGCCTGCCCGTTCACCACTTTGTACTGGGACTTCCTGATGCGCCATGAAGCGGCGCTGGCGAAGAACCCGCGCATGGGGCTGCAAGTGAGGAACGTGGCACGGCTGACCGAGGAGCAGAAGCAGGCAGTGAGCGAACGCGCTTTGGCTATCCGGCGCGGCGAGATTGGCACAGATGCTGCTGTCAGCGCCGGAGCCGTTCTGGGGCCCGGTCGGTTTGCCTGAGACCTTCGCACCCACGCTCGCAGCGGCGCAGGCCCGCGTTGCTGCCGTGCGGCCGGCCGCGCCCCAAGAGTAGCCCGTTCACCTGTCCATCACTGCAGATGGCGACCGCCGTCCAGGTGGAGGATGCGCCCGGTGATGTAGCGGCTATCCAGCAGGTAGTCGACGGCGCGCTGCAGTTCATCCAGTCCGCCCTCACGCTGTAGCAGGCTCTTGGTCAGGGCTTTCGCGCGATAAGCCTCGTCGTCGTCATGCTGGAACAGCAGCAAGGCCGGCGCGATGCTGTTCACCTTCACCTTCGGCGCCAGACGGCTGGCAAAGGACAGCGTCAGATTGTCTTGCGCCGCTTTGCTGGCGGCGTAGGCGCTGTGCTTGCTGCTGCCACGGCCGCTCACGTAGTCGCCGATGTGGATAATGTCGGCCTGCTCCATGGCTGGCTTATCGGCGCAGGCCTGCAGCTGGGGCGCCAGCGCCAGGTTCAGCTGGTAGGGCGCGCTGACGTGCACCTGCAACATCCGCCGCATCACTTCCGCCGCGGGCAGGGTGCCGTCATCGGGCAGCCAGTCCGATGCGTTGTGGATGATTGCGCGCAGTGCGGGGTAGCGCTCTTGCAGGGTGGTGGCGAGTGCGTCTATGGCGCCGTCCGCATAGAAATCGCAGCAGTACAGGTCGGCGCCGGCAACCCGCAGCTCCTCGATGGTGGGGCGCTCCGTACGATAGGTGCCGACTACCGACTGGCCCCGCCGCAGGAAATTGTGCGCCAGGTGCAGGCCGACGCGCCGGCCGACGCCGGTGATCAGGATCGGATCGTGCGGGTGCTCAGTCATCTGGGCCAGCGTATCAGGGATTCAGGAACTCCGCCCGCGTGTGGACGTTCTCCTTGAAGCAGCCGCCCAGCGCAGTGGTGCTGGTCCTGGAATTGGTGTCCATGACGCCGCGCGATTTGACGCAGTAGTGTGTGGCGTCGATGCTGACGGCCACGTCTTCGGTACCGAGCAGGACCTGCAGCGCGACCAGGATCTGCTGGGTCAGGCGTTCCTGAACCTGC
>JANOGQ010000539.1:0-5253 GCA_031406105.1 Lysobacterales bacterium
AGCTGAGTCCGGTTGCAATCAGTTTGTGGTGCAGGCGCGCAAAGCCTGGCTGTCGGGCATGAGCCCCAAAGAGAATCGTGAACTCCCGGAATTGCGCTATGACTGGGTTTACCGGATCAAGCAACAACAGCCAGAGTGGACTATTCTGCTGAACGGCGGCGTGAGTAGTGCCGCAGAGGTCAAAGCGCACTTGCAGTTTGTTGATGGAGTGATGCTGGGGCGAGCGGCCTACCACAATCCCTGGATACTGGTTGAGTGCCAGCAACTGCTGGATGGAAAGTGGGAATCACCCGATCGCGCAGAAATCGTTTGCCGCATGCAGCAATACTGCCGGGAACAGACGGCCCTGGGTGTGGCGGTCAAACACATCAGTCGCCATATGCTGGGGCTGTTCCAGGGTTTACCCGGGGCCAGACGCTGGCGCCGGTGGATTTCTGAAAATGCCCATGTGAACGATTCAGATTACCAACTTCTCGGAGATGCGTTTGAGCATTTTTTGGCCGTCCACCCTCAGCAGAATGCCGCCTGAAACATGATTACGCGCGACATCAATTGGCTTATCAGCGAGTTTGAAGAAGGTCGGCTGGTAGCGGATTCACCGGCTGTACCCCTGGGGGTATTCATGGTGGAGCCATTGGATTTCCAGCTTGATAAGGAGTCAGCCAGGGACAACCTGTACATGAACATTGCGCGGCAGGCTGATGCAGACCGGGCGATGGAGCAGTACATCAATCTGGTGTCTGTCATTCGTGAGTGTGGCATCGCGGTTAAAAGCTTTGAGGGCAACGCCAGCACTCCGGATGACGTATTTCCGAACAATGTGTTTGCAACCATTCCAGGCCGATTTATTGTTGGCCATATGTTGCACCCGACCCGGCAACGGGAAGCCGCGCGTCAGGACATCCGTGATTTCTTCACCCATGGCGGCTATGAGCTGGTTGACCTGTCAGCAAAAGAATGTGTTGCTGAATTGACCGGGGCGCTGGTACTGGACCGCGCCAGGCGCATTGGCTACTGCGGTATGTCAGGCCGGGTTGATGAGTCTGGCATGAGGGCCATGCACCAGGCTTTTGATCTGCGCTGCACCTTGCAATTTGACCTGGCCAATGGCGAATACCACACCAACGTTGTACTGGCCGTGTTGGCCAGTCGCGCTTGTGTGATCCACGAGCCATCCATTGCCAATGCAGGTTTCGCTCGTGCGCTGGCAGCAATCTACCAGGGGCAGGTTTTATGCCTTGACCAGATTGAAAAGGATGCTTTTGCGGGTAATTGTATTGCCCTTAGCAACAACGATCTGTTCATGAGCCAGACAGCTGCCGATGCCTTACGTCCTTCAAGCAGGTTGTTACTGGAGTCTTGGGGCTTCTATATCCATGCAGCACCCCTCGATGAAATCGAAAAGGCCGGAGGTAGTTTGCGTTGCATGGTGGCAGAAATTTTTTGACGGCGGCCTGATAAACGCCGAAATTTTCACCTGGTCGGAGTTTCTTTGGGATTCAGTCCGAATTCATCCACCTGACATACAATAATCAGCACTCAAGGGAAATGCCTGATGATGGCAACAGGTCCATGAAAAAATTCGTTCTTGCACTGATGTTGATTTTGCTACTGCCCGTCAATGCTTACAGCCAGTCGTTGGATGAAGCAGCGAGGCAGGCAGCTCGTCAATACAACGCCAAAGTCCTGTCAGCCTATACTGAACAACAGGGCAACAGAAAGGTTCACGTCATCAAATTATTGACCCCGGACGGCGTGGTCAAGACTGTCCGCGTATCCGTTCGCAGCCCCGAGAAATAACCTGATGCGCGCATTGATCGTAGAGGATGACCCGGACCTGCTGAAAAGCCTCAGCAAGCTGTTGCGCGCACATGGTTTTGTGGTGGACAGCTCTGCCGATGGTGAGGAAGGTTTATACCTGGCTATGGAATTCCCGATTGATGTTGCCATCATTGACCTGGGCTTGCCGAAAATGTCCGGCATGGAGCTGATCACCGGTTTGCGGAAGTCGGGTCGCAAGTTTCCGGTGCTGGTACTCACAGCCCGTGCTGACTGGCAGGACAAGGTTTTAGGGCTGGAGGCCGGTGCAGATGACTATGTGACCAAGCCCTTCCACCCGGAAGAATTGCTGGCCCGGCTGAATGCCTTGTTGCGCCGCTCTGCGGGGCACGCACAAGCTGCAGTCCGGATGGGTCCGGTGGTGCTGGATCTCACCACCCAACGCGTTTATCTGAATGATGCGGAGCTGGATTTGACCAGTTACGAGTACAAAGTATTGCAATACCTCTTTCTGCACCCCGCGGCTGTGGTTACCAAGACCGAGCTTTCTGAGCATCTCTACGAAGAAGATACCGAACGCGACAGTAACGTCATCGAGGTTTTCGTGGGCAGGCTCAGGCGCAAGCTGGATCCGGACGGCAGTCTGAACCCAATTGAAACCCTCAGGGGTCGGGGTTATCGCCTGAACCTGACTGAAGCGCAAGCCGAAAAGGGCAGCCGCGGCGAGTGAATCCCGATGGTCCATCTCCTGAGGCACTGACCGCGCCGGGACACTTCTCATTGCGCCTGCGCATGGGGTTGATGGCTGCGCTGATACTGGTTCTGGCACTGGGCCTGGTCGGCATGGCTTTGTCGGCCGCCAACCAGCGCAGCACCGAGGCAGGTTTGCAGGAGCGCATGCAATCCTGGGCTTACCTGATCCTTGCAGCAGCCGAACCCGATGCTGCCGGGCGCATCCAGGTCAGCGAGGAACTAGGCGACCCCCGCCTCTCGCAGCCAGGTTCGGGTGTTTTCGGTTTGTTGCAGGGGGCAGATCATTACTGGAGTTCTCCTTCAACCCTGGGAGCACAACTGCCCAGCCTGGCCTTGCAACCATCCGGACAAGTCAGCTTTACCCTGCCCACCAAAGAACTATCAGCCTATGTTTACCAGCTGGGCTTGTCCTGGCAGCTGGAAAATGACGGGATTGTGCCGCTCACGGTCAGTGTGCTGGTTGCTGCAGAAGAAGTGTCGCGCCAGACCAGCGCATTCCAGATCGGGCTTTGGCGGGCATTGGGAGGCGCTGGCCTGATTTTGTTATTGGCTCAGTCCTTGCTGATCTGGCTGGCATTCCGACCCTTGCAAGTCATTGCCAGCGATGTGGCGGCCGTTGAATCCGGTGAGGCAGAATCGTTGTACGGGCGTTACCCCACCGAGCTGGATCCCTTGGTACGCAACCTGAACAAGTTGCTGGCCACCGAAAAAGCCAACCAGTTACGCTATCGCAACGCCCTTGATTCTCTGGCGCACAGCCTGAAAACGCCACTGGCTGTGATCAAGTCCGGATTGGACGATTTGGGCCCGGAATCTGCAGCTGCCATGAGTCGGGCAACGGACGAGATGAGCCACCTGGTCAGTACCCGCTTGCAGCGCGCCGCCAGTTCAACCCGCAGAACCATGGCGCAGCCAGTAGATGTTGCAAGTAATGTCGAGCGCATACTGCGCAGCCTGGAAAAAGTCTATTCGCAGAAAATGATAAAAGCAGATGCCACAATTGATCCCGGTGTGGTTTTCTATGGAGAGCAGCGGGATTTGCTGGAAATACTGGGTAATCTGCTGGACAACGCGTTCAAGTATGGTCGCAGCAAGGTCAGCATTTCTGCTTCGGCTCTGCAATCCAGTGAACGTCAGCCGGGTTTGCATGTGGTGGTTGAAGATGACGGCCCGGGCATTGCCGATGAACAATGGCCCTTGTTATTACAACGTGGAGTGCGTGGCGACGAGCGGGTGGAGGGTCACGGCCTGGGGCTGGCGATTGTTCTGGAGCTGATGAGCGCCTATGGTGGCAGAATGAATATTGACCGCAGTGAACTGGGTGGGGCGCGCATAGAGCTGCATATCCCTCCACCGTGATGGTTATTCGGCCAATCAGGAAATAGATGACAGAGAACATTGAACAACTGCTGGGCATCATGCAGCAACTCAGAGACCCACAAAGTGGCTGTCCGTGGGACCGGCAACAGGGCTTTGCCAGCATTGCGGTCTACACTATAGAGGAAGCTTATGAAGTAGCGGATGCCATCGAGCGCGGTGATCTTGCAGACTTGAAAGATGAACTGGGCGACCTGTTACTGCAGGTTGTATTCCACGCCCAGTTGGCCAGCGAACAGAAGGCATTTGATTTTGACGATGTGGTTCGGGCGATTTGCGAAAAGATGATACGCCGACATCCGCATGTTTTTGATGCTGCGGGTGGTTCAGGTCAATCCGCAGATATTGAATCTGTCCGCCAGAGCTGGGAAAGCATCAAACAGCTTGAACGTGCCGGCAAGCAGGTGGGTGAAGTCAGTTTGCTGGATGATATTCCTCACGGCATGGCGGAACTACAAAGAGCTTGTAAACTGCAGAAACGGGCTGCTTCAGCTGGATTCGACTGGAATTCTGCTGATCAGGTTATGGCCAAGCTGCATGAAGAAACTGCTGAGTTACAAGCAGCCATGGAGCAGCTGGATCAGCCAGCCATTCAGGAAGAGTTGGGCGATCTGATCTTCACCCTGGTCAATCTGGCCAGGAAGTTGCGCCTCGATCCGGCGCAGTCTTTGCGCTCAGCCAATATGAAATTTGAAAAGAGATTTCGTGCTCTTGAACAGATGGCTGGAGGTAAATCAACCATGCAGACCATGGATGTAGATGCACTGGAACTGATCTGGCAGATCGTCAAGCAAGCAGAAAAGCAGCAGGCAGAAGAAAAGCAGCAGGCAGAAGAAAAGCAGCCGGTGACTCAGAATCAGCAGAGATCAACTCATGAATGACTGGTTGCTGGCCCAGGGCATCAGCACTCCACAGGCAGGGGTCTGGGCAGGGCTGTTGCTGGGCCTGTTGTTAGCCGTGCTTTTGGCCGGCTGGTTTTCGCGCCGGGCCAGCCTGGCCGAGCGTCTTCGCCTGAAGCCTGAAGTTGACCGGCTTGAGCAAAAACTGGAGCAATTGCGAGTTGAATTGAGCGATGCAGCTCAGCAAAACGCGCAATTGCAGGCCCGCAATGAAGAGCGCGAACATAGTTTCAAGCGCCAGATCCAGCAGCTGGAACAGGCAGAATTGCGCCTTTCAGAGAATTTTGAACGGCTGGCGGGACGGATTTTTGAGGAGCGTTCTGAGAAATTCACCGACCTCAATCGCAGGCAACTGGATACGCTGTTGTCGCCTTTGAATGAGGGCAAATCGATCGTGGGGATGTCATGAGCATCGAGCTGACCTGACCGGAACGCGGAGAGACTT
>JANOGQ010000540.1:0-4179 GCA_031406105.1 Lysobacterales bacterium
GGTGAACGCACCGTTGGCCGAATACCAGAAGTCAGCAAAGCGGATGTGTTGCCGGATGCGGGTGCGCTGGTTGTGTTCGTAATGCTGCAACAGCCAATCCGCATCGTGTTGCCCCCTGATCAAAGCGATCAGGCTGAAGGCTGCTTCGCGCGCTGAAGTCTGGGTCAGTGTCATACCTGCGGCCAGAATGGGATCGGCAAAACCAGCAGCCTCTCCGACCAGCAACCAGTTTTTACCTACCACCCGGTCAGCCACAAAAGACCAGTCGCGGGTGGCCCGGACTTTACCCTCCCGAGTCGCGTTGGCGGTAAGGTCTTTGATCATGGGCTCCTGTTGCAAGGCCCAGAGATAGGTTTCTTCAGGGCTGCGATCACTGGCTTTGTAGAAATCCCGTGGACACACAAAACCGATGGAGGTACGCGTGGGACTGAGCGGGATGAACCAGATCCAGCCGGAACCGATACTCAACACCAGTACCCGCGTGGCGCCGCCAGGAAAGCGCGTGACCCATTCGGTGTTTTCCCAGTAATCCCAGAAGGCGATGTTTTGCAGCTTGGTGGGCAGCTCGATACCGACACCCAGCGCCCGCCGGAGGGTCGCTGCTGCGCCGGATGCATCGACATACCACTGCGCTTCCACATGGGAGCCGTCAGCCAGCACCAGCCCCGCAATCCGATCATCCTCGTGTTCCAGTTCACGCACCTGCGCCGGCTGGTAAACACTGGCACCCAGCGATGCGGCATGGCGCAGCAGGATGTCGTCGTAACGTTCGCGATCGACCTGCATGGCCAATTGGCGAGCCTGTGCTGTCCAGGGGCGGGGACGGGCTTCTTCGTGATAGCTGTCAATGGGCAGGAATTCAAAATCCCACAGATTGTCGTTGTTGCCCCAGCGGTAGGTGGCGCCAATCTTGATCGGAAAACCGGCTGCTTCCACCTCGTCCCAGCAACCCAGTTCATTGAGTATCTTGCTGATCGGCGGCAGCTGGCTTTCACCGACGTGTTCGCGCGGGAAGGTTTCGCGCTCGAATACCGCTACTTCCAGCTCCGGTGCGTACTTTTTCAGCAGCCCGGCACAGGTACTGCCGCCAGGGCCGCCGCCAATGATGGCAACGTCTACTTTCATCAATCCAGGCTCACCGGAAGAAACGGGCTGACAGGATACCATCGTGGCTGGTAATCCTGGCAAAGATGCGGCCAGCCGGCGATTTCAGTATGCTGCAGAATCCACTGAACTCGCACGCCAGGTCCAACTTATGAAAAATCCACTGCTTTCTTCGCGGTTTGTCGTCGCCCTGTTGCCTTTGCTCGTCCTGCTTCTGGCCAATTGCACACAGGCCGCCAACGAATCCACGGGTGCGCATGAAGACGCGCTCAAGGGCCTGGAGTACCGGCTGGTAGGGCCATGGCGTGGTGGCAGGGTAACTGCGGTAGCGGGTGTTCCCGAAGATCCTAATCTCTATTACATGGGCGCTACCGGCGGTGGAGTTTGGAAAACCATCAATGCCGGAACCACCTGGGAGAATATTTCCGATGGTGACTTCAAAGTGGGCACCATTGGTGCCGTATCGGTAGCGGCATCCGACCCCAATGTTATTTATGTCGGTACCGGCGAAGCACCGATTCGGGGAGTGACTACTTCTCACGGTGATGGCGTTTGGAAATCCACCGATGCTGGTGCCAGCTGGAAACACATGGGGCTTGAAAAGGCCGGGCAGATTGCCAAAATCCAGATTCATCCCACCAATCCGGACATCGCCCTGGTTGCTGTGCAGGGCCAGATCTGGGGGCCCAGTGATGAGCGGGGTGTTTACCGTACCACCGATGGTGGGCTGAGCTGGAAACAGGTGTTACAGGTGGGGCCGGAAACCGGTGCCACTGATCTGGTCATGGACCCTTCCAATCCGCGCATCCTCTATGCCGGCATGTGGCACCACGGCCGCACGCCCTGGTACATCAAGTCGGGTAGCACCGAAGGCGGCATTTTCAAAAGCACGGACGGTGGTGATACCTGGAACAAGCTGGAAGGTGGCTTGCCAGAAATGATTGGCAAGATCGGTATTGCGATCTCTGGCAGCAATCCGGAAGGGGTCTATGCCATCATCGAAGCGGAACATGAAAAAGGCGGCCTGTGGCGCAGCGATGATGCAGGTAACACCTGGGAACTGGTCAACGACCATCGCGCCCTGCATACCCGCGCCTGGTATTACATTCACATGGCGGCTGACCCGCTTGATGAAAATACCATCTATGTGCTGAATACAGCCCTGTACAAGTCCATTGATGCCGGTAAAACCTGGACGGTCATCGATACACCGCACGGTGATCACCATGATCACTGGATCAACCCGGAAGATTCAAACAACATGATCAGTGGCAACGATGGCGGTGCCACGGTGACCTTTGATGGCGGCAAGACCTGGTCTTCCATCATGAATCAGCCCACCGCCCAGTTTTACCGTGTAGCTACCGATAACGTGGTGCCTTTCCGCATCTACGGTGGCCAGCAGGACAACAGCACAGTGGCTATTGCCAGTCGCAGCCTGGATGGTGGCATCGGCGTATCCGACTACTACGCCGTGGGCGGCGGAGAAAGCGCGCACGTGGCCTTTGATCCGGATAATCCGCGACTGGTTTATGCCGGCTCCATCAACGGCACACTGACCGAATACGATCGCGACACCGAACTCACCCGCGTGATCATTCCATACCCGGAAATGATGTTTGGCAAAGATGCCAAAAACCTGCGCTACCGCACTAACTGGAATACGCCGGTAGCTGCATCACCGCATGACTGGTCGACGATTTACTACGGCACCCAATACGTGCTGAAAAGCACAGACCGTGGCGCTACCTGGACGGCCATCAGCCCGGATCTCACACGCAATGATCCGGAGAAACAGGGTCGCAACGGGGGACCTCTGACACCTGAAAATGTCGGCGCCGAGTACTACAACACTTTGTTCTACATTGTCGAATCACCGCATGAAGCCGGCACCATCTGGGCGGGTGCTGACGACGGTTATCTGCACATTACCCGCGATGGCGGCGAGAACTGGCAGAACGTGTCACCGCCTCATAAGGGCAAGTACAGCAATGAGGCCTATATCAACGCTATCGAAGTCAGTCCGCACGATCCAGCTACGGCCTATGTAGCCGTTGCCGGTTACAAGCTGAATGATTTCAGCCCCTACATTTATAAAACCAGCGATTACGGCAAGAGCTGGAAGCGCCTCGACAAGGGCTTGCCAGCCGATACCTTTGTACGCGTGGTGCGCGAAGACCCCAGCCAGAAAGGCCTGCTGTACGCCGGAACTGAAGCCGGCATGTTCGTATCCTATGACGATGGCGCCAACTGGCGTTCAATGAAACTGAACCTGCCGCCGGTGCCCATCACCGACCTGAACATTCGTCATGACTCGCTGGTGGTGGCCACCCAGGGCCGCAGCTACTGGGTACTGGATGACCTGTTCGTGGTGCGTCAGGCCCAACAGGCTGAATCAGACAAACTGCGCGTGTTTGCTCCCGGCACCGTTACCATGCTGCAAAGCGCGGGTGGCGCGGATGATTTTGAAGGCAGCAATCCGGAAAGCGGTGTGCCGGTGTACTACCAGCTTCCCACCGATGCCGATTCCGTGAAGATCGAGATTTTCGATAACAGCGGTGCATTGCTGCGCACTTACTCCAGCGAGGAAACAGACTTTGATCGTTGTCGCGTAGCCAACAAGGACCCGCGCAGTCCGTTTGAGCTCAAGTTCCCGGCCAAGTCCGCAGGGCTGAACAAGTGGACCTGGAACTACCACAGCGAGAATCTGCACTGCATCGAGGATGTGAAGATTTTTGCCGGCTTCGGCGGGCCCAGCGTTCTGCCGGGTGACTACCGCATGAAAGTGACGGCAGGTGATCAATCTGCTGAGACGCCTTTCACGCTGGTGGCCGATCCCCGCCTGACCGCCAGCCCTGCAGAAATGCAGGAGTGGGCTGAACGCTCACAAGAGACGGCCGACATGCTCGACCAGGTGTTGCGCCGCCTGGGTGAAATCCGTAAATCCAGAACGCAGATTGAAAGCCTGATGGCCGATTATCCGGACAATGCTGAGTTGCAAGCCGCCGGCAAGTCTGCGGTCGCAGCCATCCAGGCCTGGGATGCTCAGATCAATCAACCACTGCACCAGACCTA
>JANOGQ010000544.1:0-5549 GCA_031406105.1 Lysobacterales bacterium
CCGGATTTTGCTGCCGGGCTGGAGGGTGATTCCAATACTTATTTCTACCTGAATTTCGAATCACAGCAGGACAGCATTTGGCCAGCGGCCAGTCCAACGGCAGACAGCAGCTCATTCAATGGTTCGCTGTTTGAACGGCAATATTTCGCACCGGGATTCGAACAGCATCTGGGTGAGGAGAGTGTGCTGGGCGTTGCTGCTGTAATTGCATATCAACGTTTCAGTACTTCCAGCCTGGGTATGGTTTCGGCCACCACGCCGGAAAACCTCTGGCTTGCCACACCCAACGTGTACTCGCCCTATGAAGAATCTGGCTATGGCACCGGTGTGCGCCTGGCATTGCGCCAGGAGGTGGTCAGCGGTCTGGCCTTCGAAACCGGCTTCCAGTCACGCATTGATATGGAAGAATTTGCACAATACCGCGGTGTTTATTCAAATCCGGGTGATCTTGATATACCAGCACGTGCCAGCGTAGGGATGCAACTGCAAGCCAGCCAGCGCTCCTGGGTGAATGTGGCGGTAGAGCGGGTCTTGTACAGCGACATAAACGCTTTCCCCAGCCGCAGTCTGCCTAATCGCTTCCTGGCTTTGCTGGGTGACTCCACCAGCCCCAGCTTTGAGTGGGAAGATCTGACTGTCTATTCCGTGGGTTGGGGTTGGAGCGATGGTGGCAAGCAGCAGTGGCAGGTCGATTACAGCACGCGTCAACAGCCTTCTCCTGATTCTCTGCTGCTGAGCCGGGCGCTGGAAGCTGATCTTGCAGACAGTGTTTTGACAGTGGGCTATGCCCTCAGCACATCGCGTAGCAGCCGGCTGAACCTGAATGCTGCTTATGCACCTTCAGAATTTGCCTTCGGTGGCAGCGTGCTGGGTGTAACTACCGAAGATCTGGACCAGCGCTTCGAACTGGAAGCTCTCTGGACCGTCAGCTTCTGAGGCGATCACGGCCCTGCTGGGCTGATCAACATCCGGCTTCAATAATGCAGATCTGAACAAATCAGAGTTGCCTTAAAGCGCTGCCGAGGCAAAATCCGCCAGGCGGGAGCGTTCGCCACGACGCAAAGTTATGTGGCCAGCATGTGCCCAGTGTTTGAAGCGATCAACCGCGAAGGTCAGGCCTGAGGTTGTTTCAGTCAGGTAGGGCGTGTCGATCTGCTCCACATTGCCCAGACAAACGACTTTGGTGCCGGGGCCTGCCCGCGTAACCAACGCTTTCATCTGCTTGGGTGTGATGTTCTGCGCCTCATCAATAATCAGATAGCGGTTGAGAAAAGTCCGGCCGCGCATAAAGCTTAATGAACGAATTTTAACGCGGCTGGCCAGCAGATCATTGGTGGCAGCCCGGCCCCATTCACCGCCTTCCTGCTGCTGTGTGAGTACTTCGAGATTATCGGTGAGTGCGCCCATCCAGGGAGTCATCTTTTCCTCTTCAGTACCGGGCAGGAAGCCGATTTCCTCGCCTATGGAAACAGTAGCGCGGGTTACGATGATTTCGGTGTAACGCTTTTCGTCCATGGTTTGAGCGAGGCCGGCGGCCAGCGCCAACAAGGTCTTGCCGGTTCCGGCCGTGCCCATCAAGGTGACAAAATCGATATCCGGATCCATCAGCAGGTTGAGGGCAAAATTCTGCTCACGGTTGCGCGCATGTACACCCCAGACGTTCTTGTTGCCGGAGTAGTAATCGTCCACCAGCCGCAGCTTGGCGCTGTTGTCGGTGACATCCTTGATGATGGCTTCAACACCGCCCTCATCGCCGATACTGAGGCACTGGTTGGGATACCAGTCATTGCCGATCAGAGGCTCCAGTTTGTACCAGGTCCTGCCGCCTTCCGTCCAGGATTCGAGGTCAGGGTAAGATTCCCATAATTCGTCACCGTCATTGCGCACGCCCTGATACAACAAAGCCAGATCATCCAGAGCGCGGTCGTTGTAATAGTCTTCAGCAGGCACGCCCAGGATCGCGGCCTTGATGCGCAGATTGATGTCCTTGGACACCAGAATGACATGACGGCTGTTGTCGGCACTCTGCAGCGCCAATGCCGTGCTGAGAATTTCATTATCGGCAAATGAACCATCACGCAGCAGGCTGGAGTGATTTTCCGGCATGCTGGTCTGGAAGAATAATTTTCCATTGCTGCGCGACAGTTCCAGGCCATCGGGTAAAATCAGGTCCAGACCTTCATGCAAGTTGGTCAGATCCTGTTGCTGCATCATTTCACCAATGAAGCGGCTGACCTGCCGCACATTGCGTGCCACTTCAGTCAAACCCTTTTTTGCCGCATCCAGCTCTTCCAGCACCATCATGGGAATGAACAGGTCGTGTTCTTCAAAACGGAACAGTGCAGTGGGATCGTGCATCAGCACATTGGTATCAAGAATATACAGGCACTTTTCACTACCCATGTGCAATGGCTCCAGTCAATAAACAGGCTTTTCGATTAAAGGGGGAACTACAACTTTCTGGCAGCAGCGAGAACTTCCTCAACATGGCCTTTGACGCTGACCTTACGCCATTCATGTCGGAGCACCGCATTGCCATCCAGCAAAAAAGTGCTGCGCTCAATACCCATGACTTTCTTGCCATACATGTTTTTCTCGCGAATAACGTCAAACTGCCGGCAGAGTTTCTCATCGGTGTCTGACAACAGATCAAAAGGGAAAGACTGCTTGCTGCAGAAACCTTCGTGCATGCGTACGCTGTCGCGCGAAACGCCCAGGATTTCGGTATTGCACTTCTGGAAATCCGCATAAGCATCCCGGAAATTCTGCCCTTCAAGGGTGCAGCCGGGAGTGTTGTCTTTAGGGTAAAAATACAGAACGAGATTTTTGCCTTTAAAATCATCCAGCGACAGCATTTTGTCACCGGTGGCGGGTAGTGTGAAGTTTGCGACCTTCCTGTTTGGACTAGTCATTGATCTCCATTTTCCAGCATGGAATGGGTGGGGCGATTATCTCGCAGCATACTTGTCAGCTTGTAGTGCCGCAAGTACCATGCAGCCGATTCACCGGCGGTAGAAATCCCATGTTCAAAGGCAGTATTGTCGCGTTGGTTACACCCTTCGAAAGTTCGGGCGAAATCGACTTCCACGCTCTGCAAAGACTGGTAACCATGCACCTGGATGCGGGAACAGACGGGATTGTGGTGGCCGGCTCGACAGGGGAATCAGTAACGCTTAACGCTGGGGAAGTAGCTGCTCTGCTCGATGCAGTTATCGGGCAGGTTGCAGGCCAGGTGCCGGTGCTGGCCGGCACAGGCAGTCCGTCCACCGAACACACCATTGCTGCCACGCAACTGGCTGAGTCATTGGGTGCCAGTGCGGCACTGGTAGTTACACCCGGCTATAACCGGCCACCCCAGAGCGGCCTTGCAGCCCACTTCCGCGCGGTTGCCGACAGTTGTGGTTTGCCCATCGTGCTATACAACGTGCCCAGCCGCACCGGGGTTGACCTGCTGCCGGATACCGTTCGCGAACTGGCTCTCCATCCGCGCATCGTAGCGCTGAAGGAAGCTGTAGGCACCGTTGAGCGTAATCAGCAGCTACTGAGTTTTTGCAATGATGACTTCTGCCTGCTCAGCGGCGATGATCCCAGCTGTCTGCAGATAATGGAACTGGGCGCCAAAGGCGTTATTTCCATTGCCGCAAACATAGTGCCAGCAAAGTTTCATGAACTTTGTGCAGCCGCGGCCAAAGGCGATTTTACGCTTGCCCGGCAAATCAATGATGAATTGACAGAGCTTTTCGAAGTGATAATGCTCGAATCCAACCCCATTCCTGTAAAATGGATGCTGCATGAGATGTCCCTGTGCAAACCCGGCTTGAGGCTGCCTTTGCTGGAACTCAGTCAGCATCATCGTCCTGCTGTGCGCCGCAGTCTGGAAAAACTGGGTATGCTGGGCGATCTGCAATAACGCATAATGTTGTGCTTACCAAGAATTTTGGTTTCTCGAAGTCTATGAGAGTTGAAATGAATTTTTCCGGAACAGCCAAACCCGTTCTATTACGCTGGATCAACCTGCTATGGGTTTCGGTATTGGCCCTGTTGTCAGTTTCCTGTGGCATGTTTGGCGAGAAAAAAGTCAAACAACCGCCTTATTACACAGCCCAGGAAGCGCCGGAACTTGTGATACCAGAGGGGCTGGATCGGCCCGTCACCACGAATGCTCTGATGATCCAGACCCCACCTGCACCGCTGCCGGCCCAGGAATTGCAATCCCTGCCGCCGAGGGTAACCAGCCAGTCGAACACAGCAGATGAAAATGCTTCCATACGTTGGGGTACTGGCGGAATTTACCTGCATGTGGCGGATAGCCAGGACAGCGTCAATCGCCGTCTGAGCGTGGCAGCCAAACGCAGTGGCTTGAGTTTTCGTGAACAAGGCACAGACAATGGATTGTTTGTTCAGTATGTCCACCAGAAAGACAACAGCGATGAAGGGTTCTTCAGCAAGATGGCTTTCTGGCGGGACGATGGCCCGGACTACAGCGGTGAGTATCTGCTAACTACCGAGGCAGATGGTGAAAACACCCGGATCTATATCAGAAACCCAGATGGCTCGGATGCAGACCAGAATGCGGCTGAATATTTGTTGGTCAGGCTGGATGAACGACTGGGCTGAGGCACTAGCGCTCCAGTAATCCGATCTTGTCTTTCACGGCTTCCCACTGGGCCGCATCGGCAGGGACTTCTTTGCGAATGGTGATCACAGGCCATTGCAACGACAGTTCGGCGTTGAGCTTGATGAACGCTTCCTGCCCGGCTGGCAGATCATCTTCCGGGTAAATGGCTTCAACCGGACACTCTGGCTCACAGAGTGTGCAATCGATGCATTCTTCCGGATCTATCACCAGGAAATTGGGCCCCTCATGAAAACAGTCTACGGGGCAGACTTCCACACAGTCCATGTATTTGCACTTGATGCAGCTTTCGGTGACAACAAAAGTCATGGTTTCTGCCTGCTTTCCTTAGTTTTCTGATCAGCGGATTGCTATTTGCGTCAGCAATGGCGCTCCCTACGAGAATCGAACTCGTGTTTCAGCCGTGAGAGGGCCGCGTCCTGGACCGCTAGACGAAGGGAGCAAAGTGCAAATCCGGATAAACCGGCCGCACATGGTAAACTAGCCCCGGCTTCCTATTCAACCTGAATCCGTTATCATCCGCCCTTCTAATGGCCTTTATCAGTCAATGTGGAAGTAGCATGGCAAAGGGATGGCGGGCCAGGTGCCGTGAAATCGAGCCAGTTGCTTCCGATTTGGCTGTTACAGGTCACTTGTGCCTTGGCATGGCAAGATTAATACCAGCCCGTCTGGTCAGGACTTTTTTATCAGCAAACTAAGAATCATTCCCGCTTCTGTGCACGGTATTGCCAGTGACGAACTTTGCCCGCATGCAAGCGAGGTGGTCAGACAACTGCAGCAGTCCGGCTATGAGGCATATATTGTTGGCGGCAGTGTGCGTGACCTGCTCCTTGGCAGTGTGCCCAAGGACTTTGACGTGGCTACCAGCGCCACGCCCGAACAGGTCCAGGAAGTCTTCCCACGTTGTCGGCTG
>JANOGQ010000573.1:0-6015 GCA_031406105.1 Lysobacterales bacterium
TGCGCAGTTCATCGTGATGGCCTTCACGGCCGAGCATTTCACTGGCCACATCCTGCACGCCATACCAGAGTGAGCGCTGTACCATCCATCGTTTGTCCTGAGTGGCTGGCCCCGCTTTATTGGGCTGTGTTAACAAATGACAAGTTTAACAACGGCCTGCGGGGATTGTTTGGGGGGGGTTACCTGAAAGCGGGGAATGAGCTGAAGTTTTTGGTGTGGTTAGGTTTGTTGAGAAAAATACTGTAACTCGGGCGCACTACAGATCTGGCGCGTTCCCGCGGGAACGGGCCTGTGGTTGGTTAGGTTATTGAATGTTTTCGAGATTTTTAGTCTGGTTGTCGCGAGCGAGGCTCGCATTGCGCAGGGATGCACCGGTGCCGCGTAGGGCAGGATGCCCGAGAGCGGCCTCCTGCAGCAGGGCGAGTTTCCACGACATACTTGCCCCGATGTAGAAGCGTAGATTTCCTACGTCTCACGGGTAATTCTTCTGCAGCGCTGAAGATTATTCAAGGCCATGATTTGAAACGAGGAAAAGTGGCCGTGCAGCACATCCCTTTCAATGCGGCCTGGGGGCACCAGGTGGCCTCGACTCGCTAACTTTATCAGCAGGTGATATAGTCCAAATGAAGAGGGACAATGCAATTGACGCCTTGCTGGATCTTCATGGTTCCATCATCGACCAGGGAAGTGGTTATTGGGTCAAGTTTGAGGTCTGGAAAGTGGATGCTTCTGCGCAAATTCCGCATGGCATACGGTACTCGCTGACTTTGCATGAGCCACTTGGCAAGCGAATTCTCGGCTATGACAATGCACATGGGACCAGGATGCCGGGCAAGTACAAGTATGTGGGTCGCATTTTGCCTCATGACCACAAGCATCGACATGTTTTCGACAGAGGCGTGCACTATGAGTTTAAAGATGCGCAGACGCTGATCGATGATTTCTTCCGGGACGTCGACGAGATACTGCTGGAGTTGAAGAAAAAATGAAGGCGATTGTCATTGGCATCATGCCACAAGGGAAGATCCGCCAGCGGGTCATGGCCATCGCG
Organism: Lysobacterales bacterium; assembly: GCA_031406105.1. Lineage (GTDB taxonomy): Bacteria > Pseudomonadota > Gammaproteobacteria > Xanthomonadales > SZUA-36 > JAWXBM01. The sequence goes on from JANOGQ010000573.1 coordinate 1,052, forward strand.
CGGGGTGACTACACGCCCAAGCCAGATGAACCGCGCGTCTGGTTCACTTCAATGAAGTCGCTGGCCGAAGTGCTGAGTGATGACAATCGTGCATTACTCAAGGTCATCACTGAAACGCAACCTGAGTCGATATCCGCACTTGCCCAAACCACGGGCCGTAGGCCTGGCAATCTGTCGCGCACTCTGAAAACGATGTCCCATTACGGCATCGTTGAACTGAAGCGGGAAAAAAATCACGTGCGTCCGGTAGTAAAAGCGTCCGAGTTTCGTATCGTCGCAGCTTAAAGCGATTGCCTTAGTTTCGGGGTGCTTTTGCCGGCACCATTGGGGCCGATCAGGCCCAGGAACTCACCGCGTTTGGTTCGAGTGAAACATCGTTAACGGCCCAGAATTCGTTCTTGCGGAGTTCATCGTGATGGCCTTCATGGCCGAGCATTTCACTGGCCACAACCTGCGCGCCATACCAGACTGGTTTCGCGCTCGTTTTTGAGCGGACCGATGTGCGCGGATTTCCTATATCAAAGGAGGGCTTTTCCTGCGCTGCTGAACACGGAACCTAGCGACAATGACAATTGACGACAGCTTGCATGGCTATACGCCAAAGGCGCATACTCACTAAGTTGCTGACGATCATTGAGTCATCCCTGTTTTCGAAGCTTTGGCCCGATTATTGGTCAGCGAAAGATCGCGGAGAGTTCGCAGCATTTCTTGCGAACAATCCCGAAGCAGGGGAGATCATTTCGGGCTCGGGTGTTTGCCGCAAGGTACGTTGGACAAGAGTAGGTAGTGGCAAGCGCAGTGGTGTGCGGATCATATACACACCGCATCTCGCTTATGGTTCGCTCGTGCTGCTAACCATTTACTCGAAAAGTGCCAAGGACAGTATACCCGCGTATGTCCTGCGCAAAATTGCAGAGGAGATGGGTTATGTCACGCCTTGAAAAAGAGTTGTTGATTCGAGATGCCAGGCGAAACATTGGCGAGGAACTGGTGCTTGCCATCCGGGATGTAAAAGCCGGGCAACATGGTGCAAGTTACAAGGTTGAGGCGAACGAAATCGTTGCCGCACGCCTTAAGGCCGGTTTGTCGCAGGCTCAGTTCGCTGCGGCGCTGAATATTTCACCCAGAACATTGCAGCAATGGGAACAGGGTCGCCGCCACCCTTCCGGAGCCGCAGAAACGCTTCTTAAGGTTGTCGCGCGACATCCCAAAGTTCTGCGCGAAATCATGGCAACTTAGTTTTCCTTCCCGAAATTAATTATGCTGGCAATCTGAGCGTTGGATTAAGCCACATGTTGCCGCCTGATCAGGCACTCATCCGCGAAATCAAATGCGGCATGGCGATGCGGTATTGAATCCATCCCAGTAACAGCAGAATTAATGAACCACCCGTCACCCACAAAAAGGCGGGCCAAAGGTCGGTTGAGCCCAGCACCAGCCAATCCCGGGTAGCCACCAGCAAGGGGGTTACCGGGTTCATCTCGATAAGGCTTGCGGCAAAGGACGCATTGGGTACAGGGTAGATCACCGGCGATAGGAAAAACCAGGCCGAGGTGGCAAAGCCCAGGCCGCGGCCGATATCCTGGTACAGCATGCCGATAGGGGTGAGCAGCAAGCCCACGCTGCTGCCCAGAAGAATCAGCGCGATCACGCCCAAAGGCACCAGCAACAGACTGGCCTGTGGCGTAATGCGGAACCACAGCAGCACCGCCACCAGCAGCAATGCCCGGATCAGGAAATTGAACACCACCTGCCCCACGCCTGCGAGTATCAGGGCTTCGCGGGGGAAGTTGATTTTGGTCAACATGGATTTGGATTCATTCACCATCTGCAGCGGGCTGTTCAGGGCTTCCACAAAGGTTTGCCACAGTACAGTACCGGTGATGACGAACACGATGTAAGGCATGCCGGTATCGCCCACGCCCAGCACTTTCTGTGATTGCAGGAATATCCAGATCAGCGATGTAAAAATCGGCGGAACAAAGGCCCAGGCATAGCCCAGCAGGGATTGGCGGTATTGCGCGCTGATGTTGCGCACAAGTAATCGCCAGGCCAGCTCACGGGCGGCCAGCAGATCCCGCCCCATGCTGCGCAGTAAAGCACCGAAATGCAGCAGTTCGGAATCGGGTGTATAAACGGTTTCTTTCAGGGGGCGATCCATCGTTTTAATCCGTCTTTGCCCGTTCCCTGTTCAAATCAGGTTTGATCGGTTTTATACCTGCCAGCCTTTCGGGTTTCCTCGTTACTTCCCAAAGATCAACGGCCTGCTGCATACGTAGCCAGCTTTCTGGGGTCGTATTGAGTAACTTTGCAACTCGTGCCGCCATTTCAGGAGTCATGGCGCGCTTCTCATGCAACAACTCTGAAACCGACAATCGTGAAACTCCAATCCGCTGGGCAAACTCGGTCTGAGTCATTTCAAGTTCTGGAAGCACATCTTCACGCAAAATTACCCCAGGATGAGTAGGGCGACGTTTTGGGTCCCGCAAATTCTTCATCAGTGGTAATCCTCCAAATTGACATCAGTAGCATCTTCGACAATGAATCTGAACGTGATTCGCCAGTTACCGGTAACGGTTACGGTGTAGGTTCCTTTTCGGTCGCCTGTTAGTGGGTGAAACCGGTATCCGGGTAAATTCATGTCCTCCGGTCTTGACGCTACATCAAGGCGATCGAGTATTCGTTCAATCCGCAATTCAGTTTTCGCGACAATGCCTCTGTGGTCGCTCTTTCTGAAGAAACGTTCAAGACCTTTGTGTTTGAAGGAGCGTAGCATTCTTTGCTGTAATTAACCAGATGACATTGTAATCTTGTTCATTACAATGTCAATCCGCGAGAACAAGAGGAATAATCTGATTGTCAGTGGTTTGGAAGATGAGCGTACCTGAAACCGTGCCTGAATCTAAGCCATGCAGCAGGTCTCGATAGCGTTGTAATTGCTTGGCCCAGCGCGCTCGGGTTTCGGGACTCTCTGTGCCGGTTTTGTAATCCACGATGGTCAGCCCGGTTTCATCTTCATACAATCGATCAATGATGTGCTTGCTGATGCGGTTGCCATCGCGTTGCAGCAATGGCAGTTCAGTCCAGGACTGCTGTTTATTCTCGGGGCTGAGCACTGCCCTGCCCGCTTCGCTGCCGAGGGCGTTGGTGAGCATGCCTTGTAGTTTGGGCAATTGGCCAGGGGCCTCTGCCTGGCTCAGGCCCGCCCTGATCAAGCTGCTTTCAAGAGCAGCCTTGTGTTCTTCAAACCAATCAGCATCCCATCCCTGCTGCCAATGGTCGTGAATCAGTTCCAGCCATTCGTGTACGGCGCCACCCAAGGCCACGCTTTTGTGGCTGGGTAGCTCGGGGAGTGGCAGATGGGCTGGGCTTGGGTCACGAGCAAGGCTCGCTGCTGCAAAATCGAGAGAAAGTAGCGGTGCGCCTTGCAGTTGCAGTAAGGGGAATGCCTGGGGAGTGCTGTATTCCTGATCGTTGTCGTTCGGCTCTCCTGCCTCGGATATGTCGTCGCGAGCAAGGTTCGCTCCTACAGAGTCTTGTGATGGGTCGCGGGCAAGGCTCTCCCCAATGGCCAGCGCAAAGGCCGGGAATAACAGCTCCATCGGGCTGCCCGATGGAGCATATGCACCCTCTTTGTTGACCTTGTATTCGCCCAGTAAATGCAGCTGTGTGCGCGCACGGGTGCAGGCCACATACAGCACCCGTTGTTGCTCAAATGCGCTGCGTTCGGCTTCCACAGCGTTGAGGTAGCCATACAGGCTGGCTTCGGGCTTGATGCGGGCTGGCAGCGGCGCCAGCAGGCTGCTGTCTTCACCGTTTGCCTGATGAAATTCCTGCAGAGCTACCAGGGTTTTCTGCACCCCCGGGGTCTTACGTGACATGCCGGGCAAAATCACCACATCAAACTCCAGACCTTTGGCCTGATGGATGGTCATCAGTTGCAGGCGCGAGGCGCTGCTATCGGCATACAGCTGCTGCAGATGCCGGTCGAGGCGGGTCTCCAGGTCTTCTGAGCTTTCCTGCTCCAGTTGCTGCAGCAAATCGAGAAAGCTGCGGGCATGCTCTAACTCGGCGGCTGAGGCATAACAAAGCGGCCCTCCCAAAACCAGCCAGGCGGTCTCGACGCGCTGCCGCAGGCTGTACTGGCCGCGCTGCTGTGTCGCGTGAGTCATAATGCAGGCGATGCGCTGCAGTCGCTGGCGTAATTCGGGCGCAGTGCTGGTTTCGGCAGCCTCTTGCAGGCAAGACAGCAGATCGCGTTTCGGCAGCTTGCTCACCACCGTGTGCAACTCGCTTACCGTTAAGCCAGCCCAGGGCGCCCGCAATATGGCCAGCCAGGCGATGCGATCACAGGGATGGATCAAGGCACGCGTGATGGCGATCAGGTCATGCACCACCGGGCGTTCCTGCAGCTCGTCGATCTTGACAGCCTGGGCTTCGATACCGGCTTGCTGCAGGGCGCGGGCAATCTGTTCCAGGTGCTTGCGTGCCCGCGCCAGGATGGCGATGGTGGGGTCGTCCAGTGCTGCCCGCGCTTGCTGGATCAACGCAACCACCTGCTCTGCTTCCACTTCATAAGGGGTTTTGGGCGGAAAGGCATGAAGCTGCACCGCGCCACCATTAGCCTGCTCGGCGGCGGCGCGGGCATATTTCACTGCGCCGGAATCACGTTCATCTTGCGCCGGGAATACGCCAGCGAACTGCTGATTCACCCACTCGACGATTTCCTGTCGCGACCGGAAATTGGATTGCAACTGCAGATATTCCAGCGGTAAAGTGCCCAGGCCGCCTTGCTGAACCACATCGATAAACAAACCGACATTGGCCTGGCGGAAGCGGTAAATGGACTGCATGGGGTCACCCACCAGAAACAGGCTGCGGCCATCGTCACCAGTCCAGCCGGACATCAGGCGTCGCAACAGCTTGAACTGGGTATTGCTGGTGTCCTGGAACTCATCCATTAG
>JANOGQ010000586.1:0-3558 GCA_031406105.1 Lysobacterales bacterium
GAAATCGTTGAGTATGCGCGTGTAGTTACCCTGATGCTGTGTGAGGAAATGCGTGGCCCAGGCGAGGAAGATCGCATTCACTGAACGTTGCAGATTCAAGCTCAGGAAGCTCGACTGATTCCTCCCCGAATAGAGAACCGGAATGATAAAACAACAGCAATTTTCAAGGCGCCGCAAACAGCTGATGCAAATGGCAGGTGAGGAATCAATCATTATCCTGAGCGCTGCCTCGGAAAAAATCCGTAACAGTGACGTGCATTACCCCTATCGCCAAAACAGTGATTTCCTCTATCTGACCGGCTTTAGCGAACCGGATGCGGTGCTTTGCATGGTGCCTGACGAGAAAGCGCCCAAAAGCATATTGTTCTGTCGCGAGAGAGATCCTGAACGGGAAATGTGGGACGGGCCGATGGCGGGACTCAAGGGCGCAGTCAGCCAGTACGGCATGGATGAAGCCATCGACATCGACGAATTGGGCAAGCGTCTGCCGAAACTGCTGCAAAATCGTGATCGCATTTACTACGATCTCGGCAAATCACCATTATTTGACCAGCGCCTGATTGGCTGGCTGAATGAGTTTCGCGACAAGCCGCGAAAAACTTTTCATGCACCGGAGGAAATCCACGCCCTGGATCACATGTTGCATGACCTGCGGCTGTACAAGAGCAAGGAAGAACTGACAGCCATGCGTCGTTCGGCGGCGGTTGCGGTTGAAGCGCATGAGCGTGCCATGAAAACCTGCCGGCCTGGCATGAACGAAGCTGAGATACACGCCGAGTTGAATTATGTGTTCACCCGCAACCAGTGCCAGCCTTCCTACAGTCCGATTGTAGGAGGTGGCGCCAATGCCTGCATCCTGCATTACATCGCCAACCGCGACACTCTGAACGACGGAGACCTGCTGTTGATCGATGCCGGTGCGGAATACGAAGGTTACGCTTCCGACGTCACCCGCACCTTTCCGGTTAACGGCAAATTCTCGCCGGAGCAGAAAGATCTGTATGACGTGGTGCTGGAGGCGCAACTGGCTGCCATAGACAAGGCTCGAGCCGGTAACCATTGGCAGGATGTGCATGACAAGGCAGTGCGGGTTGCCACCCAGGGCATGATTGATCTGGGGATACTCAAACTCAGCCTCGAACAGGAGCTGGAGCAAGAGGGCTATAAACACTTTTACGTGCACAATACCGGCCATTGGCTGGGGCTGGACGTGCACGATGTAGGTGACTACACGGTTGATGGCGAATCACGGCTGCTGGAACCCGGCATGGTCATGACGGTTGAACCGGGCATCTACATCCCACCGAATGACACCAGCGTGCGTAAGGTTTTCCGCGGTATCGGCATTCGCATTGAAGACAATGTGGTGGTAACCAAGGACCAGCCGCAAGTGCTGACGGCTGACCTGGCAAAAACCACGGCTGATATCGAAGCGCTGATGGCCGGATAGGGCCGGGTCGAAACAGAACAGATCCCATGCAGGCACCAACCAAAGATTCCCGGCATTCAGTTTACGACGTCGCCATCATTGGCGGCGGCCTGGTGGGCGCCAGCCTGGCCTGTGCATTGGCACCGCTGGGGCTCAAGCTGTGCCTGCTCGAAGCGGTGACACCCAAAGCCAGTGCCCAGCCCAGTTATGATGATCGCACTCTGGCTTTGAGTGCCTCTTCCTGCCGCATTCTGCAAGGTCTGGATTTGTGGCCGGGCCTGCAGGCTCATGCCACGGCCATTCGCGAAATCCATGTGCGCGAGATGCATCAACCTTTCAATGTGTTGCTCAATCCAGCCGAACTGGGTTTGGAAAGTTTTGGTCATGTAGTCGAAGCGCGGGCTTTTGGTGCGGTGGTGATGCAGAGACTTGGCGAGTTGCCAAATTTCGATCTGCACTGTCCGGCTGAGTTTAGCTCCCTGCAAGCAGGCGACGATGCGGTGCAAGTCAGCTACCGCTGCGGTGATTCCGCACAAACAGTGCAAGCCCGCCTGGTCGTGGGCGCGGATGGAGCCGAGTCCCTGCTGCGTGCCGCAATGGATGTAGCGGTTGAGCGCCATGATTATGGTCAGACCGCTATCATCTGCAATGTGACGCCAGAGCAGTTCCACCAGGGCCGGGCCTTTGAAATTTTTACTGCCGGCGGGCCTTTCGCTTTATTACCTCATCGTGATGGCCGCTGTGGGCTGGTATGGTCAGTGGCCAGCGAACAGGCCAACGAATTGATGGCGCTGGGAGATTCTGAATTCCTGCGACTCGCGGAAAGCCGATTTGGCAGCAGCCTCGGAAGCTGGCAGAAAATTGGCCAACGTTCGTCCTATTCTTTGAAACTGCTGCGGGCGAAAACAGATTGGCAACCGCGCATACTGCTGATGGGAAATGCTGCACATGCCATTCACCCCATCGGTGCGCAGGGCTTCAACCTGGGTTTACGCGATGTGGCGGTGCTGGCAGAAATACTGGCAGAGGCCCGGAATCATTCGTCGGGGCATTCATCGGGGCATTCACTGGGGCATTATTCATCCGGGCATTCATCAGGCCAGCGCGTGGGCGAATTGGATTGCGGTGATGAGGCTTTGCTGCGCAGCTACAGCGCCTGGCGCAAGGATGACCAGTTGGAAACCATAGCCTACACCGACGGACTGGCCCGCCTGTATGCCAATCCCGGCACACTGGCTATGCTGGTTCGTCGGGCTGGATTGTTGGCGCACAAGCTTTCTCCAACGCTGCGCAGACGCCTGGCTATCAAGGCCATGGGCTTTCGCGGCCGCATCCCCAAGCTGGCCCTGGGCGAGCGTCTGGGCGGCGTATGAGTGTGAAATACACGGCCGATGTGATTATTGTGGGTGCGGGCATGGTGGGTGCAGCCACTGCCTGTATGTTGGCCCGCGCTGGCTTTGCGGTGCAATTGATCGAAAACCATGAGCCGGCTGCTTTCGACTCCTCCGGGCCTGTGGGCTTGCGCGTTTCAGCCCTGTCCCCCGGATCACAGAACATATTGAACGCTGCCGGTGTCTGGCAGCGTATCGCTCAGCAGCGACATTGCCCTTACCGGCGCATGCGTATCGAAGATGGCGACGAGCGCGTGGTGCTGGATTTCAATGCAGCGGAATTCGCCCTGGAACGGCTGGGCAGTATCGTTGAGAACGACCTGGTTCAGAGCGTGTTATGGCAACAGCTGCAGGCTCTGGCGAGCGTGCAGCTGATCTGTCCAGCTGCCCTGCAAGAGCTCCATTTTGAGCCGGATTCAGCTCATGTGATTTTGCAGGATGGGCGCAAATTCACTGCCCCTATGCTGGTCGGGGCAGATGGTGCGGCTTCCGGCGTGCGCAAGGCCATGGGAGTCGATCAGCAATTGTGGACCTACGGGCAGCAGGGCATCGTCTGCGTCGTTCAAAGTGCCATCGCCAATACCGGGCTGGCCTGGCAACGATTCATGCCCGGCGGACCTCTTGCCTTTCTGCCACTGGGTGATGGCAGTTCATCCATGGTCTGGTCGCGGCCGGATGTGGAGGCCAGGGAACTGCTGGCGCTGGACGACTTGAGTTTTTTATCCAGCCTGCAGGCTG
>JANOGQ010000653.1:0-2587 GCA_031406105.1 Lysobacterales bacterium
CAGTCCCAGACGGGACATTTTTTGTTCAACAGCCATATCAACTCCTCACAAGTGTGGCCTGAAGCGGAGCTTCAGGCCACGATAGACTATCACTACAGACCCCCCACAGGAGGTGTCGACTGCCGATAGGTATGTGTTTACTGGATTTTTATGACGTACTTCTGGTTTACCATGCCCGAAACACTCCGTGGCGTTGCATCTTCTTGATTGCTTTACCGGCTGGCCTCTCAGCGTGGTTCACAAACCCTCCTGACCATTACTTACACATTATTATTACAATTCTAAGTCGGCTTCATTTTCAATGATTTGAGTCATCGAAAATGGCGGTACATTTCCTTGTACCGCAGCAACTCTGAATAAATCAGAGTTGCCCTAAGTCGAACGCCAACCTAGTCTCCGGGTCCGGGGTGAAAGCAGCGTGAAAGAATGCCGCAAAAAGGCTACAAATTGCCGCGAAATTTGCAACAGCGACATGGCCTGAAGGTTCAGGCCATGTGCCGTGCCGGCTTCAGGCCGGCTTAGCTTCTCCGGGTTCCGCACTTTGACCTGTGACCGGGGCTGTTTTTTGCGACGATTTGTTATCTTCGCCACCAAACACCGTCCAATACAGCGTCGGCAGGAACACCAGCATCAACAGCGTACCCACCAGCAAGCCACCCATGATGGCGAAAGCCATCGGCCCCCAGAACACGGTAGGCGCAATCGGGATCAGGCCCAGAACGGTTGAAAGTGCCGCCAGAGTGAGCGGCCTAAAGCGGGAACTGGAAGCCGCAACCACAGCATCCCAGACGCTTTTACCCTCGGCACGATCGGCTTCGATCTGCACCACCAGGATGACCGCATTCTTGGCAATCATGCCGATCAGGGCGAGGATGCCGAGCATGGCAACAAAGCCAAGTGGCCGGTTGAAAAGCAGCAGCGAAAGAATCACGCCGATAATGCTGAGCGGGAGCACTGCCAGCACCACGAACAAACTGCGGAATTTGTTCAGCTGGAACATCAGCACGGTGATCATCAGCATGATCATGAGCGGAATCACGGCAAACACTGAAGCCTGGGATATGGCACTTTCCTCAGCGATGCCGCCCAGTTCGATGTGGTATCCCGGCGGAAGCGCTGCCGCCAGATCACCGATCGGTTGTTCCAGACCTGCGACAACCGTATCGGGAGGCACACCAGCAACTGTATCCGCTCTTACGGTGAGGGTGGGTATACGATCGCGGCGCCAGACCAGAGGGTACTCTTCACCATATTCCAGGCTGGCAAAGCGGCTGAGCGCCACCGTTCGGCCACCCGCAATGGGTACCTGCAGTGAACGTAGCGTATCCACCGAGGCGCGCTCCTCATCGATGGCGCGAGCGATTACGTTGACGAGATAGATATCGTCCCGAATCTGGGTCACAGTCGAACCACCAATAGCCGAATTCAGAACCGCTGCGATTGTGGCCGAACTGACGCCCAATTGACGCGCCTGGTCCTGATCGATCTGCAACCGCAGCTGGCGAGCAGGTTCCATCCAGTCGAAATTGACGTGGCGTGTACCGGAGTTGGCGGCGACCACAGCGGCCAGGCGCTGTGCGATCTGCGTGACCTCGTCCTTATCAGGACCGCTGACCCGGTACTGGATCGGCCAACCCACCGGTGGACCCAGTTCCAGCGGCGAGACGCGCGAGACGACATCAGGAAACTCCTCGGCCAGCAGAGCTTCGAGGCGTTCGTGCACCCGCAGACGCTCTTCAAAACCTTTGGTCACAATGACAACCTGGGCAAAGAACGGGTTGGCCAGCTGAACATTCAGAGGCAGATAGAAGCGGATAGCGCCGCGGCCGATGTAGGTGCTCCAGTGATCAATGTCTTCATCCTGCGCCAGCACTTCTTCGAGCCGCCTGGCGACCGCCTCGGATGCGAAGATAGAGGCGTTCTGGCGCAGTGTCAGGTCGACTACCAACTCGGGCCGGTCGGAAGACGGGAAAAATTGGGACGGCACAAAGCGCACGAGGTAGACAGAGGCGCCGAAAGCCAGAATGGCCACGGCGATGGTCAGCCACTTCACTTTCATGGCGCCACGCAACAGCGCGGTGTAGCCGCGCATCATCGCACTAAGCTTTTCCGGCTCGCCGCTGTTCTTGGGTATCTTAAGCAGTGACATGCCAATAACCGGGGCAAAGGTCACAGCCACCAGCCACGAAGTCAGCAATGCAATGGAGACCACCGAGAAAATGGTGAACGTGTACTCACCCGCGGAGCTGGCGGCAAAACCGATGGGGACGAAGCCAGCAATGGTGATCAGGGTGCCCGCCAGCATCGGCGCGGCCAGGTGCTTGTAGGCATAGGTAGCTGCATCCTGCTTGCTGTCGCCGGCGGCCAGGCGGCGCATCATGGAATCGACGGTGGTCATCGCGTCATCAACCAGCAGCCCAAGCGCGATGATCAACGCACCCAGCGAAATGCGCTGCAGGTCCGTGCCATCAATCGACATGATGACCATCACGATGGCCAGGGTGAGCGGAATGGCCAGCGCCACCACCGTTCCTGGACGCATGCCCAGGCTGACAAAACTGGCGGCCAGAATGATCAGGATCGGGAT
>JANOGQ010000008.1:0-12080 GCA_031406105.1 Lysobacterales bacterium
CCGTTGAACGGGATGTCCGAGATGGTCAGCGCCGCGCTCGCACCGTTCAGCGCGTTCACATCGGGGTCGTTCTCGGTGTCGGCGGAAAGTACCAGGGAGATGATCTGGGTCTCGTTGCGGAAGGTCTCAGGGAACAGCGGACGGATGGGCCGGTCGATCAAGCGGCAAATCAAGGTATCTTTTTCAGTGGGGCGGCCTTCGCGTTTGAAGAACCCCCCGGGGATACGGCCAGCGGCATAGAATTTTTCCTGGTAGTTCACCGTTAATGGAAAAAAACCGCGACTGGGGTCTGCGATTTTCTTGGCTACAACGGTTACCAGAACTACGGTACCCGCCATGTTGACGATGACGGCAGCATCAGCTTGCCGTGCAACCTGCCCGGTCTCGATGCTTACGGTGTGGTCGCCGTATTGAAATGATTTGGTCAGCTTCTGCACTGTTATCTTCCTGCTCTAAAAAAGAATTGGGCCAAAATAACGGAATTCCGGCAGCACTTCAGTGCAACCGGAATCAAGCCATGCATGATGCAAGAATTAGCGACGCAGACCGAGTCGGTCGATCAGATCACGATAGCGTTGCAGATCCTTGTTCTTCAAGTAATCCAGCAAACGCCGGCGCTGATTCACCATGCGCAGCAAGCCGCGGCGTGAGTGGTGATCGGCCTTGTGAGCTTTAAAGTGGTCTGTCAGATGTTGGATTCTGCCTGTCAGCAGTGCGACCTGCACTTCGGGCGAACCCGTATCGCTTTCAGAACGTTTGAACTCGCCAACAATATTGCTTTTTGCTTCTGCATCAAAAGACATGGTTAGTCTCCATATCTAGAGCCGCGAAGCCTTTGTAAAAACCCGCTATGTCGGCCATGGTGCTTCCCGATCACAGCCCGATTCGGAAGCATGGCCAGGGTCTTTACAAAAACTTCGAAGCCCCGGTTAAAGGTAGCCGGCTATTTTAGCGGCGGATTGGCTCATTAACAAGGCTTTTCACTGAAGAGGTGGCAGACAGGGCTCTACATCGACACCTGCTGCAAATACCCGCAGGGGATGGAGCTTGCCCGATTCACGAATCTCGCCCAATCCCAGGATGCTGTTATGGCCTTGTGCATTCGCACCGTGCACTCGCACTTTACCGACTTTACCCGGCCAGCCCACGATATTGCCATGCACAAATCTTTGTCGCAAATCATCCTGTAATTCCACTACCGGCCAATCTGGTAAGCCGGCATCGGCCGGCAATAGAAAATCAGCAATCTGCTGGTGAGGCATTTGCGCCAGCTCTTGCAATTCTGACAAAGTAAACATGCGCCTGCCATTGAACGGTTCAACCTCGGTGCGGCGCAAGGACTGTAAGTGACCGCAAGTTCCCAATACCCGACTCAGTTCTTCGGCCAGGGTGCGAATGTAGGTACCTTTGGAGCAATCCACTTCAAATACCAGCAAGGGTGATTGCCAGGACACCAACTCGAGTCGGAATATCTCTACATCGCGCGCAAGCCGGTCAACAACAATGCCCTGCCGCGCCAGCACATAGAGTGGCTTGCCATCCTGCTTGATGGCTGAGTACATGGGAGGTACCTGCTTGAGTGCGCCGCGGAACCTGGCCATGGCAGTTTCAATAGCAGGCTGATCAAGACCAGGCACAATCTGGGTATCCACCACCTCACCTTCGGTATCTCCGGTGTCAGTGGCAAGACCCAACAGCAGCGTAGCTGTGTAACTCTTGCGGCCATCCATGATCAGGCCGGCCGTTTTGCTCGCTTCACCCAGGCACACTGGCAGCATACCTGTAGCAAACGGATCCAGAGTTCCAGTATGCCCCGCTTTACGGGCATCCAGTAGACGCCGGACTTTCTGAAGCGCCTGATTGGAACTGTAACCAGCGGGCTTATCCAGCAGAATAATGCCATGAACATCACGCCCTTTTTTGCGTGCTGACATCAATCTTCCCCATCACTCTTCCTCGGAATTGCCATCTCCGGAATTGCTGCGATCTGCAGCCAGGGCTGCGTGTATCAACTGGTCCATTTTCGTGCCGGTTTCCACGGAAGCATCATGGTGGAAATGCAGTTCGGGTACCGAGCGTATGCGCATCTCCTGGCTCAGGCGGTGACGCAAGTACTTTGCAGCGGCTTTGAGCGCCTTGATGGTTGATTCGGCTTTTTGGTCTTCAAACACCGTAATAAAGACTTTGGCATGCGCCAGGTCGCGCGTCACTTCGACATCCGACAGGCTGATAAACCCGATATCCGGATCTCTGACCTCCTGTTGGATGAGCTGGGCCAGTTCGCGTCTGATCTGACCGGCAACCCGCTCCGAGCGATTGAATTCACGAGGCATGCTGTTTCACATCAACCCTGATCACAAGGTCCTTGCGACTTCGATACGCTCAAAGCATTCGATTTGATCGCCAGGCTTCACATCATTGTACTGCTTGACGCCGATGCCGCATTCTGTGCCTGACTGAACTTCATTCGCTTCATCTTTGAAACGGCGCAGCGATTCCAGTTCGCCCTCGAAGATCACCACATTGTCACGCAGCACACGGATGGGTAAACGTCTGCGCACGACTCCCTCCACCACCAGGCAGCCCGCAATGGCGCCCAGCCTTGAAGAACGGAATACATCTTTAACTTCAGCCAAACCGATGATCTGTTCCCTGACTTCGGTACCCAACAAGCCATTGATGGCCTTGGTGACTTCGTCAATCGCATCATAAATGACGCTGTAGTAATGCAGGTCCAGTTCGTTTTCCTGGATCAACTTGCGCGCCGAATTATCTGCACGGACATTGAAGCCGATAATGATGGCATTAGATGCCTGCGCCAGCGATGCATCGGACTCGGTAATTGCACCCACACCCGAAGCAACTATGTTGACCTGGACATCCTTATTGCTCAGGTTAACCAGGGATTCACGCAGCGCTTCCACACTACCCTGAACATCAGCACGGATGAGCAAATTCACTGCCAGCAGGTCAGTCTTGCCCATGTTGTCGAACAGGTTTTGCAGATTGGCTGCTTGCTGTCCGGCCAGCCTTAGTTCACGCGTACGATCAGTGCGCTGAGCCGCTGCTTCTTTGGCTTTACGTTCATTGATAACGGACAGCACTTCGTCCCCGGCCTGCGGCACGCCGGAAAGACCGAGCACCACCACTGGCATGGAGGGACCAGCAGACTCAATAGCCTCGCCTTTCTCATTGAACATGGCTCGAACCCGACCATACTCCTGGCCCGCCAGGATCATGTCGCCGCGGTGCAATGTGCCTTGTTGTACCAACATGGTTGCAACCGGGCCACGGCCCTTGTCCAGACTGGATTCAATAACCAGACCCTTGGCACGTGCATCCGTAACTGCCTTCAATTCGAGTACTTCAGCCTGCAACAGTATGGCATCGAGTAAGCCATCAATACCTTCACCGGTTTTAGCGGATACCTTTACGAAAATATCTGAACCACCCCAGTCTTCAGCGATCACTCCCTGGGCAGACAGTTCCGATTTCACACGTTCGATATCGGCTTCTGCCCGGTCTATCTTATTGATAGCGACAATAATAGGCACTTTGGCTGCGCGCGCATGCTGAATGGCCTCCTTGGTTTGTGGCATCACGCCGTCATCAGCAGCAACCACCAGAATCACGATATCAGTGGCCTTGGCGCCGCGTGCGCGCATGGAAGTAAAAGCCGCATGACCTGGCGTATCGAGAAATGTAACAATTCCACGTGCCGTTTCCACGTGATATGCGCCAATGTGCTGAGTGATTCCGCCTGCCTCACCTTCGGCTACACGGGAATTACGAATGTAATCCAGCAATGATGTTTTTCCATGATCCACATGCCCCATTACAGTGACTACCGGCGGGCGGGTGGTTTCTTCGCCACTAACCGTATCGTCTTCCTGCGTGATCAGGTCCTGCTCCACGTCTTTGGCTTCCGCAGCGCTGGCTGCATGACCCATTTCCTCCACCACCAGGATGGCCGTATCCTGATCCAGACTCTGGTTGATGGTTACCATCATGCCCATGCGCATCAGGGTTTTAATGACTTCGCCCGCTTTGATGGCCATCAGTTTGGCCAGGTCCGCTACCGTTATCGCATCAGGCACAGCGATCTCTCTCAACACCGGCGCAGTGGGACGCGAAAAACCATGTTCCAAAGGACCGGAAACAGAGGGCTTGCTGCGCTTGCCGGGCTTGCGACGCCGCGCTGTGGTGCCGTCCGCCACATGCAATTCCTTGCGTCCATAGCGGGTTGCGGATGTGGCCTTTTCCTTGTCACGACGCCATTTGTCTTCATCTGCTTTACGTAAACGCTCTTCTTCGCGACGCCTTTCTTTTTCCTCATCAACCCGCTGTTTGGCTTCCAGGCGTGTTTTCTCTTCGGCATCGCGGAGTTGTCGGTCTTCGGCAACTTTTCGCTCTTGGTCTTCCTGGGATTTGCGCTCTTCGGCTTCTTTCAGCGCACGAACTTTTTCCTGGCCTTCTTCACGCTTGCGTTCTTCTTCAGCACGCGATGCCCTGGATTCTTCCAGAATTTTCTTGGCTTCTTCGCGATCAGAATACTCAACCCCCATCTGCTCCTGAACCACTTCGCGTTTGACATAAGTACGCTTCTTGCGAACTTCTACATTGACCATTCGGGTCGCTGCCCGTGGCCCACTTCCAGACACCTTAAGCTCACTAACGGTTTTGCGTTTCAGGGTAACTTTCTTGGGAGCAGTCGCATCGTTATCCGATTTGCCATGGCTCGCTCGCAAATGTGCCAGCAGCTTTTTCTTGTCTTCATTGGAGACAGGGTCAGCACCCGAGGACGCTTCGATACCGGCTTGGTTGAGCTGCGCGACCAACTTGCTGACGTCCACGCCCAACACTTCGGCTAATTGTTCAACGGTTACTTTTGACATACTTTGCTCCTTCCTGAATTCGCTCTGAAACTGCTTATTCTTGTTCTTCTGCGAACCAGGGCGCTCGGGCCGCCATGATCAAAGCCGCAGCGGCTTCATCATCCATTTCATCAATTGCCTGAAGTTCATCGACCGACAGTTCTGCCAGATCTTCCTGCGTACGAAGTCCTTTCTCAGCCAGCTTGAAGGCCAGGCGTTCGGTCATTCCTTCCAGCTCAATCAGATCTTCGTCCGGGCGATTCTCATCCAGAACTTCCTCCTTGGCGATCAACTGCGTGAGCAATGCATCGCGTGCGCGACGGCGTATTTCCTTGACCATTTCCTCGTCAAATTCTTCGATTTCCAAGAGCTCGGATTCAGGCACATAAGCCACTTCTTCGATGTTACTGAAACCTTCCTGGATCAGGATATTGGCAACATCCTCACCCACATCCAGACGTTCCATGAAGCGTTCGAGTATGCCACGTGATTCTTCTTCACCTTTCTGCTCGGCTTGTTCAACCGTCAGCACGTTGAGATTCCAGCCGGTCAGTTCACTGGCCAGTCGCACATTCTGCCCCCCCCGGCCTATGGCCTGGGACAGATTGGCTTCTTCAACCGCGATGTCCATGGTCTGCTTTTCTTCATCGACCACGATGGATGCCACTTCAGCTGGCGCCATGGCGTTGATGACGAACTGGGCCGGGTTTTCGTCCCACAGAATGATGTCGATACGTTCACCTGCCAACTCATTGGATACCGCCTGGACTCTCGAACCGCGCATGCCCACACAGGCACCAATGGGGTCAGTGCGGCGATCATTGGAGCGCACTGCAATTTTGGCGCGCCGGCCAGGGTCACGAGCCCCACCCATGACGGAAATCAATTCCTGGCCAATTTCCGGAACTTCCAGCTCAAACAGAGCGATCAGGAATTCCACAATGGTTCGACTGGCGAACAGTTGCGGGCCTCGGGCCTCTTCACGAACCTCGAACAGAAAACAACGCAAACGTTCACCCGGGCGAACCGATTCACCAGGAACCATGTGGCGTTGAGATATGAAAGCTTCAGCGTTACCACCAAGATCAATATAGACATTGCCTCGCTCTACGCGTTTTACGATGCCGCTGACCAACTGGTTGGTGCGTTCGCGGTAGGCATCTACCACCTGTGCCCTTTCAGCCTCGCGTACACGCTGCACAATGACCTGCTTGGCAGTCTGGGCTGCAATGCGACCGAACTCAGCGTTTTCCATGGGCTCTTCAATGTAAGAACCCACTTCAGTTTCGGGATTGATCGCCCTGGCATCCGTCAGGCTCAGTTGCGCCAATGGTTCTTCGATCTCTGCTTCATCGTCCAGCACATGCCAGCGACGGAATGTTTCATAATCACCTGTCTTGCGATCGATGGTGACCCGTACATCCCATTTTTCTTCGCTGAACTTACGCGCAGCAGATGCGAGCGCGGCTTCCAGGGCTTCAAAGATCACGTCTTTGCTGACGCCCTTTTCATTGGAAACCGCATCTACAACCAGCAGAATTTCTTTACTCATCGCGACTATTCTCTCTGTATAAAATCGATTCTGTTGCAGTTATCGGGACTCGTGCCCGGCAAACATGCGCGCGTAATCCGGTACCAGTCTTGCCTTTGCTATATTGTCGAATTCAAGTTTCAATTCGACACCATCCTGTTCAATCCGAACCAACTCATCCTCTGTTCCGAGTATTGGACCTTTGAATTTGCGCCTGCCTGAGACTGGTGCAAACAGGGTTATATGGACTACTGAACCCAAAAACTGATTGAAATGAGCCAGCCTGAATAATGGCCTGTCGAGGCCTGGCGATGATACTTCCAAAACGTAGTTGCCAGGGATGGGATCTTCAACATCCAAAAGGGACGCAATTTCGCGACTGACCTTCTCACAGTCCTCGACCGCAATACCAGCCGCCTGATCAATGTAAAGCACCAAGGCAGGATTCTTGGGATTGCTGCTGTATTCGAGCCCCACAAACTCGTAACCCAGGTCTTCAACCAGAGGCTGTATCAAGGATGTCAGTTTCGAAACGCTCAAATCTCTGCTCCGCACATGGGCCCGGGGCTGGATTCCGGGCACAAAAAAAGGGCATAACAGCCCCTTGCGACAACATCAAGGTCCGGGATTACTCCCGGCCCCACCACGACAAACAGCTTCAATTACTTTCGTCGTGGCTGAATGCTTGATTATCGAATCATTGCATCTTCCAAAGTGCCGCAGGACAAACAACTCAGGCTAATGACCATCGAGTTGCGGATAAAAAAGGCCCCACCGGGGCCTTCGCTACGAGCCCGACCTTGTCGGGAGAATAACCCGAAGGAGGAAGTTGCCAACTGACAGAGGTTCCACCTTCAATAAACTTGGTAGCGGGGGCAGGATTCGAACCTGCGACCTTCGGGTTATGAGCCCGACGAGCTGCCAGACTGCTCCACCCCGCATCAGCAGCCGGTCATGATATAGAAGCCAGTGGGCCTTTACAAGGGGTTGAATTACTCGACTCAGACTGCAAAAGCACGCAGGCAAATCGCAATCAGTGAACTCGAAAAAATACCCAAGCCGAGCATCAGCACACCGTTCAATGACAACACTGCGCGAAAATCCACCGGTGCTGCAATCATTGTTTCAGTTTGTGGTTCGTCAAAATACATGAGCTTGACCACCCGCAAATAGTAGAACGCACCGATTACTGAAAACACCACTGCAACAATGGCCAGCCAGACCATGCCCGCTTCGATGGCAGCCTGAATCACTAACCACTTGGCGAAAAAGCCGACAAACACCGGGACGCCAGCCATGGAGAACATGATCATGGCCATCACCGCGGCAAACCAGCTGTTGCGCTGGTTAAGGCCACGAAAATCATCCAGGTTCTCTGCCTCCACACCCCGTGCAGACAGCAGTATGACCATGCCAAAGGCCGCTGCTGACATCAGCGAATAGACGATGACGTAATACATCGCGGACGAATAACCAGTTGCATTGCCAGGCAGGAAGCCAAGCAGGATAAAGCCCATATGTGAAATGGTCGAATAAGCCAGCATGCGCTTGATGTTGCTTTGCGCAATCGCCGCCAGGTTACCCAGCACAATCGACAGCAAGGCCAGCACAGCCAGCATCTGTTGCCAGTCAGCATGCAGTTCACCCAAGCCGGTCTGCAACAGACGGAAAGCCATAGCAAAAGCTGCCATTTTTGGTACTGAAGCAATGAACAGAGTAACGCCTGCCGGGGCACCGTGGTAGACGTCCGGTATCCACATGTGAAACGGCACCACACCCAGTTTGAACGCCAGGCCGACGACCAGGAAAGCGAGGCCAAAGCCCAAAATCAATCCCATATCCCCCGCTTGGCCGACAGCAACGCTGATGGTTGTCAGGTTCAGGCTGCCGGTGGCGCCGTAAATCATCGACATGCCGTAAAGCAGCATGCCCGATGCCATTGAGCCCAGAACAAAATACTTCATCGCGGCTTCGGAACCGCGATTGGAATCGCGGTCGTAGGCCACCAGTGCGTAGGATGACAGCGCGGTCAGCTCGAGACCCAGGTAAATCATCACCAGGTTATTGGCCGAAATCAGCAACATGGTGCCCAACAGGGCAAACAGTGACAAAGTGTAGAAGTCGGTGCGGAACATTTTGAACTGACGCAAGTAGAATTTGGCGTAAACAAAAACGAAACCCAGCACCAGGTAGCTGAACAGCTTTAGCACATCACCCATGTGGTCGCGGATGAAAGCATCATTGAAGGCCAGTGCAGCTGCCTCACCGCTGCTGGCATGGTCGGCGCGTAGGGTAATAATGGCTGCAAATATCAGCGTCAGCAAAGCCAGCATATGGATGATGCCTTTGCGTTCCTCGCGCAGGAAAAGATCAACAGCCAGTATGAAGCAAGCCATAAAAAGCACCCAGATTTCGGATGCCGCCAGCAGGAAATTCATCTTGTCCATAACTACCAGTACCTCACAAGCCTGCTGCAGCAGCAGTTGCCGCTGGTAACTTCGATTGGTTGATATGTACCAGCAATTCAGCGACCGAGCTGTGCATCAGATCAACCAGCGGGGCCGGCCATAAACCTACCAGCAATACAGCGGCTGCCAGCACGCCCAGGATCAGGGCTTCGCGTCGGTTGATATCCTGCAGATCAGCTACTTCCTTGTTACCCACTTCACCAAAAATCACCCGCTTGACCAGCCACAAACTATAAGCAGCCCCCAGGATCAGAGTGAGAGCAGCGAGGAAGGCATACCAGAAGTTGGCCTGGAAGGCAGCCAGGATGACCATGAATTCGCCGACGAATCCACTCGTTCCGGGTAGCCCAGCATTGGCCATGAAGAAAAACACCGCAAACAGGGCAAACCAGGGCATGGTGTTGGCCACACCGCCATAGTCCTGAATCATGCGGCTGTGCATACGGTCGTACAGAACACCTACGCACAGGAACAGGGCTCCGGAAATGAAGCCGTGGGAAATCATTTGCACCATGGCACCTTCAACGCCGAGGGCTGCACCTTTGGTGTCCGGGCCATTCTGGAATATGGAAAAAGCGATGAACAAACCAAGCGTGACAAAACCCATGTGCGAAATTGAGGAATAGGCAATGAGCTTTTTCATATCCTGCTGCACCAGCGCTACAAATCCTATGTAAACCACCGCAATCAGAGACAAAAGAATAATCAGCCAGTCCAGCGCCATGCTGGCATCGGGGGTGATTGGCAGGCTGAAGCGAATAAACCCATAACCACCAATTTTCAACATGATGGCAGCCAGGATCACGGAACCACCGGTGGGTGCTTCCACGTGCGCATCCGGCAGCCAGGTATGTACTGGCCACATGGGAATCTTGACCGAAAACGCAGCCAGAAACCCGAGGAACAGCCAGGTTTGCGCCGCAAGGCCCAGTGGATATTCATGCCAATCCAGAATTGACCAACTGCCTGACTGCACATACAGATAGATCAATCCGATCAGCATGAACACCGAGCCGAGAAAGGTGTAGAGGAAAAACTTGATGGTGGCATACACCCGGCGCGGCCCACCCCACATTCCAATTACCAGGAACATGGGTATCAGCATGGCTTCGAAAAATACGTAAAACAGGATGCCGTCCAGGGCAGAAAACACGCCGACCATCAAACCTTCCATCACCAGGAAGGCGGCCATATATTGGTTGACCCGGGTGCGGATCACGTCCCAGGCTGACAACACCACCAACACACCAAAGAAAGTGGTGAGCAAAATCAGCGGTACGGAAAAACCATCAACACCCAGGTAATAGTTGATATCGAAGCTTTCGATCCAGGGCATGTTTTCTACGAATTGCATCTGTGCCGTATCCCGCTGGAATGCGGTAAACAGATCCAGGCTCAATAAAAATGTGATGCCGGAAACCACCAGTGCCAGCCAGCGCGATTGCGCCGCACGCTGGCTGCCCAAGGCTGCCACGATGCCGCCACCGATGATGGGAATCCAGATCAGGAGACTCAAAAGAGGCAAGTTTGCTTCCATGTCTGTTTGCCCCTTAAGCCAGCACAACCCAAAAAGCCAAAATGGCAATCAGGCCTATGATCATGGCAAATGCATATTGAAACAGGTAGCCACTTTGCAGCAGGCGCAGTCGTTGCGCTGCAACACCAACCAGCCGGGCTGAGCCATTTACCAGCAGACCGTCGATCAAACCAGCATCGATTTTTTTCCAGAGCTGATTACCCATCTCCACGGTGCCGCGAACGAACACCAGTTGGTTGAACTCGTCCCAGTAATACTTGTTGAACAGGATTCGGTGCAATTGCGGTAGTTTGTGCTGCAGGGCAGCGGCCAGCGACGGGCGAAGAAAATAGATTAAACTAGCCAGTGCAAACCCTGCAATCATCAGCCAGAAAGGCAGTGTGTACGGTGCGTGCATGGCCATAGCGGCAGCGCCTTGGAAATGATATCCCAACTCGGCCATCACATCATTTTGCGGCAATACCATGATGGAATCCGCCAGCCAGGGCCCGAATAATATCGGCTGGATGGTGAAGTAACCCATCAAAACCGATGGAATGGCCAGCAGTATCAGTGGAATCGTTACCACCGCAGGCGATTCGTGCGGCTCATGTTCCAGCACACCATCCGGTGGGTGATGGCCAGCATGGTGATCCACTGCGTAGCGGGCTTGCCGGTGGAACACCAGGTAGAGTAAACGGAAGCTGTAGAAGGACGTTACCAGCACACCCAGCATCACACCCCAATAGGCGATAGAACTTCCGAAGCGCTGCGATAAAGCTACCGCTTCGATAATGGCATCCTTGGAGAAAAAGCCGGAGAAAAAGGGAAATCCAACCAGCGCCAGAGTGCCTATCCAGGCGGTCAGCCAGGTGATGGGCATTTGCTTGCGCAATCCACCCATGTAACGCATATCCTGCTGGTGATGCAGCGCGATGATCACCGAGCCCGCGCAGAGGAACAGCAAAGCCTTGAAGAAAGCATGGGTCATCAGATGAAAAATAGCAGCTGAGTAAGCAGATACACCCAACGCCACCGTCATATAACCGAGCTGTGACAGGGTTGAATAGGCAATCACCCGCTTGATGTCGTTCTGCACGATGCCGATCAAGCCCATGGCCAAGGCTGTAAACAAACCGATCAGCATCACAAAACTGAGCGCCGCATCGCTGTACTCAAACAGCGGTGACATCCGCGCCACCATGAAAATGCCGGCGGTAACCATGGTTGCGGCATGGATCAGAGCGGAAATCGGCGTCGGCCCTTCCATGGAATCGGGCAACCAGACATGCAGAGGTGCTTGCGCCGACTTGCCCATTGCGCCAATAAAAAGACAAACACAGATCACGGTAATCAGCTGCCAATCCATGCCCGGGATGATGCTGATGGTGCGACCCACGATGTCCGGCGCCTGGGCAAACACTTCCGCATAATTGAGGGATCCTGTGGCATACAGCACTGCCGCAATGCCTAACAGGAATCCAAAATCACCGACCCGGTTGACCAGAAAGGCTTTGAGATTGGCAAAAATGGCAGATTCACGTTTGAACCAGAATCCGATCAAGAGGTAGGACACCAACCCAACTGCTTCCCAGCCAACACCGCACCGCGCGGCTGCGCGCGGGCGCCGGGCTCGCCGCGATCACGGACGAGATCCGTCGCTCGCACGGCCTCGCGCTGCGCATCCTGCC
>JANOGQ010000018.1:0-15813 GCA_031406105.1 Lysobacterales bacterium
GTAATGAAACCGGCCGAGCGTCATGAATTTTTTCGCCGCTTGCAGGAAATCAATCCGCATCCAAAGTCAGACCAGCACATCTCGTCCTCGAAATTCACGATCAACCTTCTTTCGGACGTGCGGAACGGCGGCCAGCGACAAAGAGTCGTTAGCAGCACGCTGAGGCCGTCTTCCTTGTAGCGCTGCGCCAGTTTGCCAATGGTGGTGGTCTTGCCGGCACCGTTGATACCCACCATCAGGATCACAAAAGGCTTCTTGCTTTCATCGATCACCAGGAACTGTTCGCAAGGCTCGATGATCTCGTAAAGCTCTGCCTGCACGGCAGGGAGCAATTGCGCGGGCTCGGTGATGACCTTGTTGGCTACTGCAGCGCGCAGGTTGTCGACAATTGCTATGGCAGCTTTGGCACCCAGATCGGCTGTGATCAGGGTGATTTCGATTTCATCCAGCAACTTGTCATCGATGCTGCTGTGACTACTGAAAAGCGCAGCCAGTCGTTTTCCCATCTTGTTTTGGGTGTCCAGCAGCCGCTGGTCCAACGCGGAAGTTTTCGAATTCGCATCGGCGAGTTCGACCGGACGTATAGCTACACCCTCGACGGCGCCGTCCTTCTTCTTGTTCTTGCGGAAAATTCGAAACATGGCGTATTGCTCTGGCGGGGGTGGTGCTTTTGGGTTCAGGCCTGCTAAACGCTATGCTAGTGTCCTGCCCCGCAAGTTTCTACTATTCAGTTGGGGGCAGGTGGCCCGAATAAAAGCGCTCCTTCACCTCCGTCATTCCAAAATCGAGCGTGGCGAGACTTTTGGAACCCAGGAACTGCTTGAATTACTGGATGGCCCAGGCCAGCTACTCGACCGGTTCCTGGTCTCACCTTCTTCCAGACGTGGCTGCGCCAGTCTGGTACGACGGTAGGTGGGGCTGACAGTCTGGTGTGACGTTCAAATAAGTATGGAGATGTCTTGAAGGCTAAGGCCAAGAAATCGGGGTTTGTGAGAATCATTGCCGGCGACTGGCGAGGTCGGCGGCTGACGGTGCCGAACTTGCCTGGCCTGAGACCATCCGGCGATCGCAGCCGTGAAACCCTGTTCAACTGGTTGCAAGGCCATCTTGCTGAAGCAGCATGCCTGGATCTGTTTGCGGGAACCGGTGTGCTGGGGCTAGAGGCTGTTTCACGCGGCGCCGCTTCGGCTGTACTGGTGGAGAAGTCCCGGCAGGCAGCAGTGCAGCTGCGGGCTTCCGTCGAAATGCTCGGCGGCACGCCGGGCAGCAGCAATGTCACGGTCGTCGAAGCCGATGCGCTGCAATGGCTGAAAAGCCAGCCCTCAGCAAGCTTTGATCTGGTGTTTATCGATCCGCCCTTTGGCCAGGGCCTGGCAGAAGCTACTCTGCAAGAGCTGCAGCAAGGCCAGCATCTGAAAGCTGGCGGCCTTGTTTATCTGGAAACGGCTCGGTCCGAAACGCTTACATCTCTGGTAGCAAATTGGGAAGTGCGCAAAGAGCAAACCCTGGGTGTTGTGAAAATGTGCTTGCTGCGGGCAATTGCATAGCTTATTGCGGCACAGGACACTAAAATGCAATTTCGTTTCCACAACTGGCACTACCCTGAATGATTTCCCACCGCACCGCTGTTTACCCCGGTACTTTTGACCCGATTACCAATGGGCACACGGATCTCGTCCGGCGGGCAGCACGGGTTTTTGAAAAGGTTATTGTCGCGATAGCTGAAAGCCCGCATAAAGTGCCTTTGTTGCCTTTGCAGGAACGAATTGAGCTGGCACAAGGCTGCCTCCGGGATGTGAGCAACATCGAAGTTGTCGGATTCCGCATCCTGTTGATGCATTTTGTGCAGGAATCTGGCGCTGGAGTGGTGGTGCGCGGTTTGCGCGCTGTTTCCGATTTCGAGTATGAATTCCAGCTGGCTTCGATGAATCGCCACCTGGCGCAGGACGTTGAAACCTTGTTCATGACACCGGATGAGCGCTACAGCTTTATCTCTTCGTCTCTGGTGAAGGAAGTGGCACGCCTGGATGGGGACGTGTCTGAATTTGTTGCGCCAACTGTAAAAGCTGCTTTGCAACGCCGGTTTCGCGAGATCAATGGCTCGGAATGACGTGCTGCTGAGCCTGAATTTGCACCGCAAAGTTTTGCAGTTCAACCATGGCACCGGGCCATCAGCATGGCATTGACAATCACTGAAGAGTGCATCAATTGTGATGTGTGTGAGCCCGTATGCCCGAATCAAGCCATCTCCCAGGGCCTTGACTTTTATGTCATCGAGCCCATGAAATGCACCGAATGCGTGGGCCATTTTGACCTGCCGCAATGTGTGGAAGTCTGTCCGGTGGAATGCATACCCAAAGACCCGGATCACGAAGAAACTGAGGACGAGTTATGGTTGAAATATCAAAGTCTGATCGCCAGAGCGAAAGCCATGTGAAGTTTTGCCGCGCCGTACTCGCTGCGCTCTTGCTGCTGCCTGGTGGTCCGATGGCTAATGCTGCCAGCTTTCAGCCCACCTGGGGTCGTGACGGTATCGTAGTCACATCGGTGGGTCCAGCCGCTGCTGCTGGCCAGGCCATTCTTGAACGCGGTGGCAATGCTGCAGATGCTGCGGTGGCCACAGCCTTTGCTGCCGCAGTTGCGCACCCTTTCAGCTCCGGCCTCGGCGGCGGATTGATGGCAGTCATTCATGATGCCAGGACCGGTCAGAGTTTCACCCTGGATGCGCGCGAAACAGCTCCGGCTTCAGCTTCGGTCGAATTCTATAAAGAAAATCCCGATGCGATACGTAAGGGCCGCTATTCGGTGGCAGTGCCCGGATTTGTGCAGGGCGTCTGGGCTTTGCATGAGAAATTCGGCTCTTTGCCCTGGGCAGACCTGATCGAGCCAGCCATTGCGATGGCGGAGAATGGCGTGCCGGTGAGTGTCTGGCATCACGACATGGTGAGTTATGCAGTGACTGATCTGGCTGAATTTCCGGCCACCCAGCACATCCAGACGGTGGATGGTCAGGCACCGCCGTTGGGGTATCTGCTCAAACAATACGACCTGGCTAATACCTTGCGGCTGATCCAGCGCTCCGGTGGCCAGACCCTGGCAATAGGCCAGCTCGCCAAGATGATCGAGCAATCTACCCGCGGCGTGGTCACCGAACTGGACCTGGCACGCTACAAGGTGGTGTGGCGTGAGCCGGTGCGGGTTAATTATCGGGGCTATGAAATTGTCGCCATGCCACCACCCAGCTCGGGTGGTGTCCTGCTTGCTGAAATGCTGAACGTGTTGCAACGTTTTGATTTGGCGGCCCTGGGCAAGGATTCCAGCGACTACATTCACCTGGTAGCCAGCACCATGAAGCTGGTTTTTGCAGATCGTGCCCAGCATCTGGGTGACCCGGATTTTCACCCGGTTCCGGTGGAACGCCTGCTTTCCATGGCCCATGCTGATGATCTGGCCAGCCGCTTGCGGCAGGATGGCCAGCCTCTGGTTCGTGAAACCCTGACTTCACCGCCAGATGATGAAGGTACTACCCAGGTCAGTGTGCTCGATAAAAGCGGCAACGCGGTTTCCATCACGCAAACCATCAACACGCTGTTCGGCTCCAAAATCACTGTGCCCGGTACTGGTATCGTGCTGAATAACGAGATGGATGACTTTTCCATCGATGCGGCTACGCCAAATCTCTGGGATGCGGTAGGTTCCGATGCCAACGCCATCGCACCCGGCAAGCGGCCGCTATCCTCCATGACACCCCTGATCGTGCTTAAAGACGGGAAAGCAGCCATGGCACTGGGTTCGCCCATGGGCACCATGATCATATCTGCCGTATTGCACGCGCTGCTCAATAGCATCGATTTCGGCTTTGATCCGCAACGCGCGGTTATGGCGCCGCGTTTCCATCATCAATGGCAACCCGATACCCTGTTCCTGGAACCAGAATTTCCGCTGGATGTGCGTAAGCGCCTTGAAGCTCTGGGCCACACTCTGGGTGAGCGGGACATGATCGGCGCGGCACAGCTGGCGACTTTTGATGCCGAATCCTGCTATTTCTGGGGCGGTGCAGATGGTCGCCGCGACAGTGGTGCAGCAGGTGCCAACATAGGCGAGGCTATGGTAGATGCCGCTCAACGATGTGCTGCGCTTAACAGCGCCAGAGCAACAGCGGTGCCGCGTTAAGAATTTGAGGTCTTTAGCAAGGATGGAATTCAACATGAGAAAATGGTTACTCAGTATCCTGATGGTCCTGCCCGGTTTTGCACAAGCTGCCATCACACCCGAGATTCTGGATCAGCTGGCTGCCGCCGAACAGGATCAGGTGGTGCAATGGCGGCGCTGGTTCCATGCCAATCCGGAGCTCAGCAATCGCGAAGTCAAAACAGCCGAATACATCGCGCAACAACTTCGCGATATGGGCCTGGAGCCTCGAACTGGTATTGCCCATCACGGCATCGTGGCACTGATCGAGGGCGGTTTACCCGGCCCCATGGTGGCTATTCGCACCGATATGGATGGCTTGCCGGTCACTGAGGAAACCGGCCTGCCATTTGCATCCAAAGCCCGCGGTGAATACAAGGGCCAGGAAGTGGGCGTGATGCATGCCTGTGGTCATGATGCGCATATGGCCATGCTGCTGGGCGCGGCCAGCGTGCTAAATTCGATAAAGGATCAGTTGCCGGGTTCAGTGATGCTGATCTTCCAGCCAGCAGAGGAAGGCCCACCCGAGGGTGAAGAGGGTGGTGCGAGCATGATGCTGGAAGAGGGCATCTGGGAGCCGCTCAAACCGGAAGCCGTGTTCGGTATTCACGTGGGCATCAACCAGCCGGCAGCATCCATTTCAGTTAAACCAGGCCCTCTGATGGCTGCAGCCGATAGCTTTCTGATTACCGTGCATGGCAAGCAAACGCATGGCGCACAACCCTGGGCTGGTATTGATCCGGTGGTGGTGGCTGCTCAGATCGTGCTTGGCCTGCAAACCGTAGCCAGTCGCCAGGTGAATGTGACTCTGGCGCCGTCCATCATCAGTGTGGGACGCATCCAGGGTGGAATCCGCAACAATGTGATTCCGGACAGCGTGGAGCTGGAAGGCACCATCCGCAGTTTCGACCCAGCCATGCGCGAACAGATTCATGCGGCGGTCAAGCGCAGCGCTGAGGGCATTGCAGCCAGCGCCGGTGCCACCATAGATTTCGAATTGAGCCTGGGTTCACCGCCGGTGGTAAACGACCCGGCTCTGCATGACCGCATGTTGCCTACCTTACAGCGGGTTACCACGGTGAACAGCCTGACACCGCAGACCGTGGCTGAAGATTTCTCAGAATTCCAGATGCGTACACCCGGTATCTTCATGTTCCTCGGCAATGGCGCACCGGGCGTTGATCCGAAGTCATTGCCCAGCAATCATTCACCGCTGTTCGACATGTACGAACCCAGCATGGAAATCGGTGTGCGCGCGTTCGCTAACCTGGTGGTGGATTACTTGCAGGCGGAGTGATTGCCCTCTCCCCCAGCCCCTCTCCCGCCAGCGGGAGAGGGGAGAGGGCTGGGAATCGTGGCCGACTCATATTGCTGTCCTGAGTGTCAGCAGGGCAATGCCTTGAAAAAGCCCGGGTGGGCTGGCTATTTTTTGAGGTAGGCTCGCGGCAAATCCGGGTTCTGCGGCAGATAGCGATCGCGCAACAGCGTCTGGCGCGACACCATCGGAATGTTCCGGCCTTCAAGGATCACGGCATCGGCCAGGCTGGTGACTTCCAGCGGATCACCGGTCCAGATCACCAGGTTGGCTGGGGCATTCACGGCGATGGAGCCATGGCCTGCAGGCAGTGAAAATATCCGGGCAGGATTGATGGTCAGCGCTTCCAGCCCGGCTTCAAAAGGGAGGCCATAAGCAACGGCTATACCTGCAGCCTGGCGCAGCTTGCGCGCATTGTGCGGCGAATCGCTATTGGCTGAAAAAGCAAAGCTGACACCTGCCTGGTGAAGCAACGCAGCATTGTCCAGCCGTGCGCCCAGCTTGTCGAAGTTGTCGGGCAGGTTGGTGAGCGGATCAAGAATCACCGGCACACCCGCTTCAGCCAGTTGACTGGCCACCATCCACGCTTCGGTGCCACCATAAATGATGGCATCGAACTGGTGCCGATCTGCCAGTTGCAACACTTGCAAAATATCGCTGGCGCGCTCTACGGCAAACACCACGCTGCCAGAGCCGGAATAACTGATCAGCGTGCGGCGACCGGCGGCAGTCAGCAGGGCATCAGGCGTCCATTCCATGGGAGCTGCAGCTTCCGCCATGGCCTGGTCGATCAGCATGTATTGCGCTGCACGCGATTGGCCACTGAGCACACTGCCCGCCTCACCCATGCCGATGAACAGGATCGGTTCTGACAGGTAACTTGCATAGGAACCATCCAGTGAAATGGCACGGCCGCGACCACCGATAATGCTGCTGAAGCGGCTGGCATTGAGCAAGGTCCAGCCGTAGCCCTCGATGCGGGTTACCGGAACGGAAGTGGAATGAGGATTATAGGCCGGTGTAACGTCAAACTCAGGATGCAGCAGGCTGGAGGTCTGCAGCGGATCTGTCTGCAGGGCCTTATCCACCGAACCGATTTCGGCCGAAATCTCTTCCAGCCCCAATGCGGAAATCCCGGCAAACAGGGCAGGAGTAACAGGCCTGCCTTGCGCTTCAATGATGGTGGCTCCTTGCGGGGCTTGCAGGTTTGGCCCTACCGAAGTAATGCGATTGTCGGTAACGATGATGTCGGCCTTCTGCAACATGGTCGAAGTGATCGGGTGGACCGTAGCGTCATTGATAAACAGGCTGGCGGCAGTCAGTTGACCGCCAAGCAGCGAGAATCCGACGAGAGCAAGACATTGCAGAGTTGAAGGTCTCATGGCTGCACCCCCTGCAATTGGCCTAACTCAAAATCAGTCAGCGGCTGCCGCGCCGGATCATGCCGGTCGTATAGCAGGGCACCGTCAATAAAAACCTGTTCGGCCTTGGCATAAACACTGAAAGGATTACCGTTCCAGATCACCACGTCGGCCATCTTGCCGACTTCCAGCGTGCCGGTCTGTTTCAATATGCCCATGGCTTTGGCGGGATTGGAGGTAATCCAGCTGATGGCGTGTTCGGGTGTAATTACCATGCCTGCAGCAATACCGCGGGTCATGGCCTTGGCCGCTTCCTGATTCAGGCGTTGTATGCCTTCTGCAGAGTCGGAGTGCACAATCGCGCAGCCGCCTTTGGCCCGGTCAACGATGGCAATATTCTCCTGGATGCCGTCATAAGCTTCGGCTTTGAAGCCCCACCAATCGGCCCACAAGGCGCCGCAGGTCTGCGCCTGTGCGAGCTCATCGGCAATCTTGTAAGCCTCCACACCGTGATGAAAAGCCGCAACCTGATAGCCAAATTCATCGGCCATATCCAACACCGTCAGCATTTCATCTGCCCGGTAACAATGCATCTGCACCAGGATCTCGCCCTTCAAGGCTGCGGCCAGGGTTTCCAGCCGCAGATCACGCGCGGGCTTGACAACGTCTTCCTTGCCATCCGCCATAGCAGCTTCGTATGTCGTCCAGTCGTCGATGTATTTTTGTGCTTCTATCCACTGCGTGCGATAGCCGGCCATATTGCCCATGCGGGTTGCAGGTGCAACGCCTTTGGCACCATAGAGCCGCTTGGGATTTTCACCACAGGCCATTTTCAGGCCATGTGGTGCACCTGGGAACTTCATGCCCTGGTAGCTGACACTGGGAACATTCTTCAGCGTGACACCACGGCCACCCACCAGATTGGCAGAGCCGGGCAGAATCTGCAGGCTGGTGACGCCACCGGCCAGAGCGCGGGTGAAGCCCGGGTCCTGAGGCCAGACGCTGTGCTCGGCCCAGACATTGGCCGTCGAAGGCGAGGTCATTTCATTGCCATCTTCATGTGCCAGCAAACCGGGGCTGGCATAGACACCCAGATGTGAGTGTATGTCGATCAACCCGGGTGTGACCCACTTACCTTTGGCATCGAGCGTGGTGAGCTCTGCATTGGTTTTAATGCTGCGGCCTTCGCTGATTTCCGCCACCTTGCCATCGCGCAGCAACAGGCTGGCATTTTCAAGCCGCTTGCCTGTTCCGGTCAGCAGGGTTGCATTGATGATCAGTATCGGCCCCGAAGGCAGGGGCTGGTAAGTGGATGGAAAAGGCGGCGAGCCGGCCGGGGCGCCTGCAGTGGATTGTGCGCTGACGGAGCCGCTGGCACAAAAAACGACTGCAAGCGCCAGGGCTGGTTTACTGAAGGCGGCTTTTCTAAAGGCGGCTGTCATAACGTTCCCTCGATTCTCGTTAGGGAAACTCTGATTTATCCAGAGTTTCTGCGGCATAAGGATGTGCCGCCATTTTTGATGATTGTAAATCATTGAAAATGAGACCAAACAAAAATGACACTTTGTTGTTTGGCGCACTCTGATAATTCAGGGATGAATTAATCAGAGCTTCCCTTTGGGCAAGCTGAAAATTCAGCACTGAATTCTAGCAGAGTGCTTGGTGTCGGCAGACTGCTGGCCTGCCTGGAGTGCACATTCCCGGCCGCAAGCGGCTATCATCAGCCTCCGGTAGCTTTGCTCTATGTCGATGCCGTATGAATGGTTTGAATGATGATTGAATCTCTGCCCCCGGAAGACCAGCTGCGCAACTGGATCAGGCAAAGCCTGGCACAGCAGCAGAATATTCTGGCCACCAGTAATCAGGGCACGATTCTGTTGTATCAGCAGGATGATCGTAGCCTCATCATTAAAACTGCCATGGGGCGTGGCCCGATGCTTTGGCTACGGCAGAAAACCCTGCGGCGTGAGTACCAGGCCTATCGCCAGCTGCAGGGCCTTGCGGGAATACCTCAATGCCTGGGCTTTCTCGAGCATCGCTACCTGTTGCTGGAACAGGTGCGTGGCCAGCCTTACCGTGATTCTGAAATCAAGGACAGGGAACAGTTCTTCGATCATCTGCTGAAGATCCTGCAGGCGATTCATGCCCGTGGTGTGGCACACGGTGATCTCAAATCCAAGGGCAATTTGCTGGTGACTGATCAACAGCAACCCTGCGTGATCGATTTCGGTACATCATTCCGGCAAAAGTCGGTGTTCCATCCCATCAACAACTGGTTTTTCAGAACCGCCAGACGGCTTGATCTGAATGCCTGGGTGAAACACAAGTATGAGGGGCACTACAGCAAGGCCTCAGCGGCAGATGCTGAGCTCCTGCATTACAGCTGGCTGGAAACCCTGGTGCGGAAGCTCAGTGGCCGGCCTATGGATCGGGTTTATCGACCTACTGATGGCGCGGAATAAGCGCGCAGCAACTCCAGCCCCTCCGCAATGCTGATTTCCGGCTGGTAACCAAAGTCGCGTTGCGAGGCGCTGATGTTGTACCAATGGGAAGTGCAGAGCTGGTCGGCTGAAAAACGCGTAACCGGCGGCTCGGATTTTATCCGGAACAATTTCCACAGGCTTTCACACACGGTTCCTGCAGCACGCGCCACCGCGGCAGGAATATTCTTCACCTCGGCCTCTATGCCAATAGCCTGCAGCAGCATGGGAATGATATCGGCCTGGCGCATGGGTTCATCGTTGCTGATGAAGTAAGGCCGGCCGGCACAACGGCCGCGTCCGCTCAGCTCGTCCAGCGCCAGCACATGAGCATGAGCTGCATTTTCCACGAATACCGTATCGATCACTTTGTCAGCACCGGGTAATGGCAGGCGACCATTACGCACGCTGGCTGCCAGGCGAGGCAGGATGTGCGGATCGCCCGGCCCCCAGATCAGGTGCGGCCGCAGCGCTGTGGTCAACAGGTTCTCGCTGTTGGCATCGAGCACCAGCAACTCGGCTGCGGCCTTGGTGGCCGGATAGGGTGACAGGAACTTCGTGGCGATGGGCATGGATTCGTCTTCGCCTTCGATATCCTCACCGGCATGGGTGATGCTGGGTGAGCTGGTGTGCACCAGAATGGGAATAAGCAGTTCACGGCAAGTTCGCAGCACCTGCTGGGTACCGAGCAGGTTGATTCGGTGGTAGTCCTCAAAGGCGCCCCAGACTCCCGCCTTGCCAGCCGTGTGAATGATGGCATCACAGCCGCGCGCGGACGCCAGCAACAAGGGCAAATCGCAGATGTCGCCGCGGACGATCTGTGCACCCGCATTCCCCAGCTCATCGGCAGCGCTTCGCTGCAAAGCCAAAACTTCATCGCCCCGCGCCAGTAACTGCCGCGAAATGGCCGATCCGAGGAAGCCACCGCCGCCGGTGACCAGCACTTTCAAAGCGCGGTTTCCACTTCAGGTGTGCTGCATTTTCTGCAAGGCCCACTCAGCCAGTTCTTCACGGTGGATTTTGGAGTTGTGCCGGCTGTCTACCGGAAAACCCGGATGGAACAGAACGGTGCGCACGCTGCGCGTCAGCGGGAAGGCCTGGCCCAGTTGCAGCAGATCGTAATGCACCCGCTCCATATCAACCGGCGCCAGTTTGCCCAGCAACTCCACGCACAGCACCGGCATTTGCGCGCCTTGCGGCCCTATGCCGACCAGCGCAGTGCGCGCGGTATCGGGATGCTGGTTGAAGATGCCTTCCACCTGTTCGGGAAACAGGGTTTCGGTGCCGGTGTTGACGCGTTGCGACAAACGCCCGCAGTACCACAGGCAGCCACGGCCATCGAGAATGCCGGCATCACCCATGCGATGCCAGACGGTGCCCCCTTCGCCCTTGACTTTGGCCAGTTCGGTATCGGTATCGCGCGCCCAGTATGTATCGGTACAGCTGGGGCCGGAAACGAGAATTTCGCCCGTCATGCCGTGCGGCATATCGGTGACTTCCGACAAATCAGCAATGGCATTGTCGGTGATGCGAATCACTCGCACCTGATTGGGAGCCACGGGCTTGCCTATGCAAATACCTTCACCGGATTCGGTCATATCGGTGACTTTGTGTGTCAGTTCCTTGCTGCTGACGCTGGATACGGGCAGGCATTCGGTTGCACCGTAGGGCGTATGCACCAGGGCATCGTTGGCCAGTGCCTGCTCCATGCGGCGTATTGTTGCCACCGGCACGGCAGCGCCTGCTGAAATCACCCGCTTGATGCTCCACAAACGCAGTTTCTGCTGTTCGCAGTAACGGCTGAGATTATTCAGCAGGGCAGGCGAGCCAAAGACATTGGTGACCTGGAAATCATTGATCACTTTCACCAGGTGCTCCGGGTCGGCGTTGGCCGGCCGGCTGGGGTCCATCAGCGGCACCACGGTTGTCATGCCCAGAGCTGGATCAAACAGGGCGAAAGGCGGGAAAGTTGAGAGGCCTACTTCACCCGGCTCAATTTCAAAACTGCGTCTGAGCAGGCCGACCTGCGCGGTGAAATGACGGTGCCGATAAACCACGCCTTTGGGCACACCGGTAGAGCCAGAGGTAAACAGGATGGCAGCCATCTCGTCCGGTTTGGCGGCATACAAAAGGTCCTGGCTGCTGCCGCCAAGGCGGGCCAACTGCCGGAGGCTGATTCCGCCAAGGCCGAAGCTCGGGCCATCGGTGACGAACAGCTTGCAGCTGTCTTTGGCCCAGCCTTTCAGTTTGCGCGCCAGTTGTGCCTTGAATACGCCGATGAAGGCCTCGGGTGCAGCTTCCTGCAGGCATTGCTGCAGCGGTTTGAGGCCTATACCCGGATCTATCAGAACCGGCACGGCACCGGCTTTGAACAAGGCAAAAAATACCGCGATGAATTCCAGACCGGGCCGCAACATCAGTGCGGTGCGCACGCCCGGGCCTATGCCATAGGCCTGCAAGCCGCGGGCGTAGCTGTTGCTCAGACGTTCCAGTTGATGATAGGTGCAGGCGCGATATTGACTGCGGCGGAAGGGGC
Organism: Lysobacterales bacterium; assembly: GCA_031406105.1. Classification (GTDB taxonomy): domain Bacteria; phylum Pseudomonadota; class Gammaproteobacteria; order Xanthomonadales; family SZUA-36; genus JAWXBM01. Next base: position 11,884 of record JANOGQ010000018.1, read on the forward strand.
GCTGGTCGGGATAACGTACAGCCACCAGGTCAGGTTGCAATCTGGCCTGTTCCGCCAAAGCACCTGCTACATTGCAAAGGCTTTCACTGTCCCAACTTTTACTCAAGGGTTTGTCCATGATTCGCATCTTCCCTGATTGCGATGAATTGTCTGATTCGTTCCACCAACTGTGGGCCACCGTCTTCCAGCACATAATGGCCACAATCACTCAGGCGTATGGTTTCGGCCTGCGGAAACAGTTTCAGCCAGGTATTCAGAAATGGCTGATCGAACACAAAATCCCTTTCTCCCCAAGCCAGCAAGCAAGGTAAGTGACTGAATTTCGGTAAATGTTCCGCCGTATTGAGCAAAATGTCAAAACCCGGGTCATTTTCAGACAAAGGAATGTCCTGCACGAAACGCAAGGTGGCAATGCGGTTGGCGGGAGAATCATAGGGGCCTTTGTAGGCGCGCCGCACTGCGCCACTGACAGTTTTCTTGAAACCCAGATAAGCAGCTGCACCGGCAAAAGCATTGCATTGCAGAACCAGCCAGGCACCCAGACTTGAATTCCGGGCCAGCGACAGTGCCGCTGGCAAGTGCTTCTCCCCGTGTTTTAGTTTGGGCATGGGAAAAGCTGCCGTATTCATAATGACCAGCTTTTCAATCATCTGCGGATGCTGCACTGCCCAGGCCATGGCGATCATTCCACCCCAATCGTGCACCACCAGCGTGACGGGCCGGGACAATTGCAGGTGTTGCATCAGCCGGTCCAGATCGGCCATGCGACTGGCCAGGCGATAATCATACTTTTCTAAAGCCGGCTTATCAGAAAGGCCACAGCCTATGTGGTCCGGCACGATGCAGCGATGGCTATCGCGCAGGGCCAGTACCAGGTTGCGGTAATAAAACGACCAGGTGGGATTGCCATGCACCATCAACACGACAGGCGCATCGCGTGGCCCCTCGTCCAGGTAATGCATGCTGCCGGCGGGTTGCGCAAAGCGCTGCCCGCTGAAGGGGTACAGGTCAGCGGGTGGTGTGTAGCTGCTAGTCAGAATCTTGCCCGCCTTGAGTTCAGGCCTGCGGCCAGTTTTGCGGCCAGGTTAACGGCCAGGTTGGCAAGCGGGTCTGTATTTACCAGACGATCTCAGCCATGGAACAGTTCAGGCCGGAGCCTATGCCGAGCAAAGCCACGCGATCGCCACGCTGAACTTTGCCCAGTTCCTTGATCTTGGCCAGCACGATGGGAACTGAAGCTGGCCCTACATTGCCCATCTCCTGATAAATGGCGTGTACCTTCCTGGGGTCCAGGCCGAGCATGTTTACCAGCGCTTCGGTATGCACCTTACTGACCTGATGGATGACGAACTGGTCCAGTTCCGAGACCACCCAGCCCATGGCAATTTTCGCCACGTTGAAGGTTTTGCTTGCCAGCTTCAGGCCCTCGACCAGCAATGTGCGGGTATCGGTGACCATGCGATCCATCTGGCCGTGACAGAGGCGATTGAATTCGGTGGCTGAGCGCGACACGCTGCCGAGGTAGCGATGACCATTCGGCGCCAAATCCTGTCGCGCCATCAACATTGCGGCTGCACCGGAACCCAGTGTCAGCGAGGCAAACTCTGCACGGAACTGGGCTTCCTCCATTGCCGGATCCAGCATGCGCTCAATGGTGGCTTCTGTAATCGGTCCGCTGTTCTCACCATCGACTATCAGGGCATAGTCCACTTCATTGCGTTCGATCATGCGCGCTGCGATATCCATGCCGTTCATGAAAGCAAGGCAGGCGTTGCCGATGTCGAAATTCGAACATTGTTCGCTCAGCCCGAGATTGCCGTGAACGATACAGGCAGTGGAGGGCTCAAGATAATCGCGGCACACCGAGGTGTTGATGATCACGCCAATCTGCTGCCGGTCTATGCCGGTTTCAGTGATTACTTTTTCAGCGGCCTGGGTGGCTGCATCGGAAGGATTGGTGTCCTTGGGCCAGAAACGGCGTTCGACTATACCCGACAATTCTTCCAGTAACTCCGCCCGGATACCCAGTCGTTGCAGGGTAGGGGCGAGTCTTTGGGAGATTTCGCGCGAGCTGACACGGACGGGTGGATCGACTGAAACCACCCCTTTTATCACGACATTATTGAAATTCATCGAGGTTTCGCTGAAAAAAGGCTTCCCTAAGTTATAGGTGCAAGCCCTTCCAATCAAGGGGCGCGACGAAATAAGGAAGCCCTGCTTAGTTCTTCCCTGCAGCATCAAAGCACGTAAAACAAGAAATGCCATTTTTGTTTTGCTTCATTTTCAATGATTTACAATCATCGAAAATGTCAGTACATCCTTGTGTCGCGGCAACTCTGAATTAGTCAGAGTTGCCATAACTTGTTCCTGCCATCCCGGGCAGTCGTTTCATTCCGGTGCAGGCTTGGGCTAGACTGCCTGCATTGCAGGCCCTCGTGAGACAGGCCCGTTATCAAGAGAATGGAATGGTGTCAGGGCTTAATGAATCAGAATACTGGATCGAACCCGCGGCTTTCACGCCGCGAGTCATGCCATTGCCTGCCCTGGAATTACCGGATGTTGATGAATTGCACCTGTGGTATCTGGACCTGGGCAAGCTGGCGCTGACTCTTAGCCAGGCATTCAGTGCACAGGAAATTGCGGCTCCACCTAAACTGAACCTCGGCCAACAACGTTTTGCCCGGCGCTTCTACCTGCGACTGTTGCTGGGTGCATACATGGGTCTGCCGGGAAAAGACGTGATCATTCAGCGCAGTCGGCGGGGCAAACCCTCGCTGGACAGAACTGTCCACTCCTGCCCTTTGCAGTTTTCCATGGCCAAAAGTGATGATCGTGTGCTGGTGGGGATTAGCCGGGAAATTCCGGTAGGTGTTGATCTGGAGCCGGTTGATCGTACTACACGGAACAGTTTGCGCCTGGCCCGGCGATATTTCAGCAGCGCAGAGGCCAAAGCCTTGCAGCAATTGCCGCAGTCGCAACAAGACTCTGCATTCCTGCGTGCCTGGGCCTGCAAGGAAGCCGTAGTCAAAGCCTATGGTGAAGGCATAGCCAACCAGTTGTGTCGCTTTACGGTGGAAATGCAGCCCGAGCTGCCCGCCGCCATGCTGGATTTCGACGGCAAAGGCAGCGCCGACTGGTCCTTGGCTGTAGTGCGTCCTGATGCCGAGTATATTGGTGCTGTGGCTGTTCACCAGGCCTCACTGATTCCGACTTGTTTCCAGTTGCTGGCCACTTCATGAGCTTGGTGATAACTGTCGGAAACAAGGTCTGTCTGTATTTCACTGAGCGTCTGAGAGAAATCTCGAATCTTTCCTGGTCGCTTGCTATTTCGCTGGTGATGATGCTGCTGACAGCTTGCAGTTTGTCACCTGCGCGGGTTGCCGAGGTGGATGACCATATAGTGAATTTCAGGCAGCAGGCGCTAAGCTGTCCCGCTGAAGATCGTGACAGTTGTAGTGAATCTTCCCCCATCCTGGAATTGGCCGCAGAAAGCAAGCGCTTGGGCCGCCATCAGCTGCTGCTTCTGGAAACTGGCCAGGGCGCACTCGAAATTCGCATTCACCTGATACGCGCGGCCCGTAAGAACATAGAAATCCAGAATTTCATCCTGCGGGCCGACGATACGGGTGACCTGCTGTTGAACGAATTGCTGCAGGCTGCAAGGCGGGGCGTGAAAGTGCGCTTATTGCTGGACCAGATGTTTACTGAAGCTGATCTGGATTACCTGGCTCAGCTGAGCATGGCGCATGTCAATTTTGAGATTCGTTTCTACAACCCGTCTTTTGACAAAGCAGAAATGGCCAATCATGACTGGATCAGTGGCGTGGCCTGCTGCTTCCGTAGCATCAATCAACGCATGCACAACAAGCTTCTGGCGGTTGATGGCCTGGTGGGGATAATTGGTGGCAGGAATATTTCCGACCGTTATTT
>JANOGQ010000027.1:0-2992 GCA_031406105.1 Lysobacterales bacterium
GCCAAAAAACTGCCGAAACCCACCGCGAGGGCCGCGAAATGATTTCGCGTTCGGTCAGGTCACGACCCTAACCACCTCACAGCACTTCGGCGTTGACGGCGTCCACCTGGGAAAGGTGGATGGCCGGTTCAGGTTCCACACCTGCGTCGTCCAGGAATGACCATCACTACCCCTACCAAGGAGGAAACCCGATGGCACAAGAACAGAAAAAGATGAACGTGACACAACTGACGTTTATCGTGATGGTGAACATGATGGGCTCCGGCATCATCATGCTGCCCGCGAACATGGCCCAGGTCGGCGCAATCTCGCTGCTATCCTGGCTGGTGACTGCGGTCGGATCCATGGCCATCGCCTACGGGTTCGCCCAGGCGGGTGTTTTTAACCAACGAACCGGAGGCCTGGCAGCCTACGCTGAAGAAGCCTATGGCAAGGCAGGTTACTTTCAGGTGTTTTTTCTCTACTTCCTGTCCCTGGCCATCGCCAATGTGGCAATAGCGAGTTCGGCTCTGGGTTACATGGCGGCCTTTTTCCCCTGGCTCACCGCTACGCCGGTCGCTACCACCATCGGGATCATTGGCTTGTTGTGGCTCACTACCGCAGCCAACTTCGGTGGCCCGAAGGTGACCGGCCGCATCGGTGCCGTGACGGTATGGGGTGTGATTCTTCCGGTGGGCTTCCTGTCCATCACGGGCTGGTTCTGGTTCAGCGGGGATACCTTTACCGCAGCCTGGAACCCGAACGGGTTCTCTTTGATGGAAGGTATGGGCTCCAGCATTTCGCTCACCCTGTGGGCCTTCCTGGGTATGGAGTCTGCGGCGCAGAACTCGTCCGCCGTAGAGAATCCGAAACGTGACGTGCCATTAGCATGCATGTTTGGAACCCTGGGAGCAGCGGTAATTTACATTCTCTCGACCACCGTAATCCAGGGAATCGTTCCCAATGCTGAGCTGGCTAACTCCACCGGTCCATTCGGTCTTGCCTTCGCACATATGTTCAACCCGGTAATCGGCAACATCGTTATGGCGCTCTCAGTGCTGGCCTGTGTCGGTTCACTGCTGGGTTGGCAATTCACTCTCGCACAGACTGCAAAAGATGCCGCCGACACCCGAATGTTCCCTGGTATCTTCGGCAAGGCGAACAGACTTGGGGCTCCCATTGCCGGCATGCTCATCATGGGCGGCGTGCAGTCACTGATGGCGCTGTCCACGATGTCTCCCAACCTGAGCGAGCAGTTCGCTGCACTGGTCAACCTCGCAGTGGTCACCAATGTAGTGCCCTACATCGTCGCCCTGTCTGCCATCGCGGTCATCATGCGCAATGCCGGTGTCTCGGGCGGAATCTATACCCGCAACGTGGCCGTCGCTGCGCTCGCCATCGCTTACAGCGTCTACGCTCTTTATGCGTCTGGCATGGAAGCTGTGATGGGCGGCATGCTGGTGATGGGGCTGGGCTGGCTGGTCTGGACCTTCATGGCGCCACATTTCATGGTGCAATCAAACGCAAATGCACAGACTTAGGAGAACAGGCATGAAGCTCACAACATTGAGTGACTCCTGGCTTAGGCTGGCTCAATTGGCAGTCACGATTGCGCTTCTTGCGCTGACATCCGTACCGCCCGCACTTGCGCAGGACGAAAGGTCCAACGCGGTTCCCGAACCGGATCCTGTCGCAGCACCCACAACCACGCTGGAGCGCATACGCGCAACGGGTACACTCAGGCTCGGCTATCGAATGGATGCGCAGCCGTTTTCCTATCAGGATGCTTCTGGCCAGGCTGCTGGCTACACCGTCAGCCTGTGCAGCAAGGTTGTCGACCAGGTTAAGGCCGAACTGGCACTGTCTGCGCTCGCCGTGGAGTGGGTGCCGGAAGGCCGACCACTACCTAACCAGCCACTGTGCCGGGGTACCCCGGCACAAGTGCTGCAGCACAAAAACTTCTCGGCGGTGAGTGGTTCGGCGGCTGAGACGTGGCTGACGGGGCGCATCACTATGCTCGGAATCCTGGCTGCGGCAGTGCCGGTTGATTCGTACGAGGCAGGCCTCGAACGCGCACCCAATCGCAGTTCTGACGCCCTGTTCGGCGATCGCGCCATCCTGCTGGAAGCTGCGGCACGCAATCCCGCGGCCAGAAACCTGAGGGTGCTCGACCGCTTGTTCACGGTCGAACCGCTTGCCCTCGGCGTCGCCCGCGGTGACGAGGATTTGCGGCTGCTGGTGGATCGCACCCTGAGCGGCCTGTACGGCACTGCCGAGTTTGGCCAACTCTACGCCGAGACCTTCGGCGAACCCGACGAACGCGCTGCTGTTCTTTCTGATGAACACCTTGCCGGAGCAGGACTGGATCATGGATTATAGAGTGGATTGCCCGGGTGCCTTGCGCCCGGGCAGCGTCTGAGAGTTTCCCGACGAGAGCTGAGGAGTAAATCAACATCGCACTTTGCCACGTCACCATCATCGGCCGTGATCGGCCGCACCTTCAGGCGCTTGGACGCAAGCTGCGCGTCATCGTGGTCGGCTACGTCGAGGACAAGCGCGGCGCGGTGGTCGACGCTTACATGCAGGAAAACAAGATAGACTGGCTTCGGCGGAATGGCTGCACAGTCACCCTGCTGGAACGGATCGAGGAGCACGACCGGGAGCGTCAGAAACAGGGTCGCACCAGCATCGAAACCAGGCTCAAGCGGGGCCGTCACGGTGACGTCATCTGGGGCGGTGGTTACCTCGGCGTCGAAGAAATCGAAGCGGCCATGGCAATTGGTGAAAGAAACCATCAAGGCTGCGTGGAGCGGATTCCGCTTCCCCACTTGACCTGGGAAAAGCGGCGCTGCCATGCTTTCCGGATCGGGAAAAGCGATGACAAAAGACGGATGGCACTTTGCTTCATCAGTGGCGTTCATGGGCGGGAGTGGGGTGGTCCGGACATCCTCATCTACTTCGGCATCCGGCTCCTTCGGGCCTACCGCGACCGAACCGGGGTGCGTCTCGGGAG
>JANOGQ010000035.1:0-3521 GCA_031406105.1 Lysobacterales bacterium
TGGTACTGGTGGGCGCCCTGCCTTTTGTTCTGCTGGTAACACCAGGGATTTCTTATGTGGATGCAGTATTCGAATCCATGTCGGGCCTGACCACCACCGGCGCGACCATCATCACCCGCATCGATGAACTGCCCCGCGCCATGCTTTATTACCGCCAGCAGCTGCAGTGGCTGGGCGGGATGGGCATTATCGTTCTGGCCGCAGCCATTCTGCCGATATTGCGTATCGGCGGCATGCAGCTCTATCGCGCTGAAATGCGCGGGCCCATGAAGGACAGTAAGCTAACACCACGTATTACCGAAACAGCCAAGGCTTTGTGGTTGATTTATGTGGGCATTACCATCGCTTGTACTCTGGCTTACTGGCTGGGCGGCATGGCGCTGTTTGACGCGGTAGGCCACTCCTTCAGCACCGTGGCTATCGGCTTTTCAACCCACGATGCCAGTCTGGCTCATTGGAACAGCCCCACCATTGAATTGATCGCCATGACTTTTATGGTCATAAGCCGGCATCAACTTCTCCTTACATTTCCTGGCCTGGCGACGAGCCACAATGCAAGCCTATTTTGTCGATCCTGAACTCAAGGTTTACATTTCGCTGCTGGCCCTTTTCATCGTGCTGGTGAGCATGGCACTGTTCATCACAGGCACTTATGAAACATTGGGGGGCGCGTTTCGTTACGGAGCATTCCAGGTAGTTTCGGCCATGATCACCGGAGGCTTCACTACGGCATCGTTTTCTGAGTGGACCAGCTTCATGCACACTTTTCTGATTTTTATTGCATTTATCGGAGGCTGTGCCAGCAGCACAGCCGGTGGTATGAAGGTCATACGGGTAATCCTGCTCTACCGGCAGGCGGCGCGGGAAATAGGCCGGCTGATTCACCCCAATGCAGTGATCCCGGTTCGTGTGGGCGGCCAGAAAACTTCTGACGCGGTGATGGATGCCGTCTGGGGGTTTTTCTTTTTGTACATGGCTTCCTTTGCGATCACCACCCTGCTGCTGACCGCAACCGGGCTGGATCCGGTAACGGCCTATTCCACCGCGGCTTCCTGCCTTACCAACCTCGGCCCGGCGCTGGGTGATGCGAGTGCAAATTTCGCCAGCCTGAATGATGCTTCAAAAATCATACTCTGCATGACGATGCTGCTGGGACGACTGGAGATCTACACCCTGTTGGTGCTGCTTTCGCCTGCTTTCTGGCGCGCCTGAAGCATTCGGATTGGCCTATGGACATCCATGCACTGGAAAAAATGCTGAAGAATGGTCGCGACAGCGCCATGTTGCGCCTTAGCCTGGCGGTCGTGTTGCAGCAAAGCGGAGAACTGCAAGCTGCCTTGACTCACCTGCATTCTGCCGTCCAGCAGGACCCGCAATACACCGCAGCCTGGAAAGCCCTGGGAAAATTGCAGCTGGAGCTTGAGGATACGGATGGCGCGCGACAGGCCTGGCAACAGGGCATTGAAATTGCCAGGCAGCACGGCGACAAGCAGGCGCAGAAGGAAATGCAGATTTTTCTGAAACGACTCGGTAAACAGATTTCCCGGCCCGCCAATGCAGCCGATTAATCTCTCAGCAGGCGATGGTGTCGGCCTGCCTCTGAGCTGGTTTCCAGCCCAGCCATCACACTGGAGTCTTTTGTTCCTGCCCGCGCTGGGTATTCAATGCCGCATGTATGAGGCGATGGCGACTGCCCTGGCTACAGCGGGTTGTTCCGTCTGTTTGCTGGAGCAGCGTGGACATGGTCGCAGCACCCTGCGCGCCAACCGTTCCGCCAATTGGGGCTTTGACCATTACCTGCAGTATGACCTGCCTGTGGCTATGGATTGGATGCGTTCGCAGCCGGAAAGTACCGCGCGGCCCATCATCATGGGTGGACACAGTCTCGGCGGTCACCTTTCGAGCATTTTTTCCGGCCAGCATCCCGACCGCTTGCAGGGCGTTTTGCAGGTGGCTTGTGGCGCGCCATATGCTGGTGACTTTATGGCGCCAAAATCGCATCTGATCAAAACGCTATGCCGCATCATTCCGCTACTGAAGCTGGTTCCCGGCTATTTTCCCGGCTCACGACTGGGATTTGCCGGGCGTGAATCACTGCAACTGATGCTCGACTGGCGCGATTGGGCTTTGCATGGCACTCTGAACTATGGGCCGCACCAGGGTTTGCAGTACGCCATCACTGCTTACCGTGGCGCCGTACTGGCGGTATCTGTTGAAGGTGATGAATTCAGTAGTCTGAAAGCCGAACAACGGGCCATCGCCGGCTTCAGCTCGGCACGGGTTAGTCAGGTTCGTTTGGGTAAAGTGAGGGTGGGATCGGAAACAGATCGGGAAGCTCTTCTGGACCATGAACCAGCTGAAAGCCTGGGACATTTTGGCTGGGCCAGAAAGCCCGATGCCGCTGTACATGCCATTCTTCATTGGTTGCAGGAGGAGTTTCCTCTGCTGCAAGGAGCGAGCCTGGCTTGCGACCTACCCGGTCGGCCACAAGGCGACCTCCTACACCCAAGAGCGAGCCTTGCTCGCGATGGCATTGCTAATCCGGCTTGAACGGAACTGCCAGCCCCGGTACCCGAATTACCACAAAAACCGTTTCTTCCGCGTCAGAACCATCGGGCCCATCACCAAAGGGAAAGTTGTTGTCGTTCACCACTGCTATACGATCAGAATCCATGATCAGCAGGCTTTCAATAGTTTCAAAGGCAAAGGCATAAACGCCGTTTTCTGCCGTGCCAGACAAATTTTCAAGATCATGGATCTGCAGCAAGTCCACCATCAGTTGCTTGACTAACAAGCCCTGGTCATTCACCTCGCCCTGCTTCACCCGGTAGATCCGCTTGATCCGTGCAGCTGCGCCTTGCTCACCATCGCGCTCAATCGTCAGGAATTCGCCATTGCCCAGATACTGAAATGCACCCACTGCGTGCGCCCCTTCATCCAGCGGATATCGCATCACTGCGGCGGGCTGCCCCACCGGAAGGAACTGTTTTTGAGCAATATCAAAAGCGAAAATTTCCAGTACGCCGGGGCTGCCAGGCACAGCTTTTTCCAGCATGGGATACAACAGGCCCAGTTCACGATCCAGAGCCAGGCCCTCGAATCCACCGCTGCGAGCAACAGTTGCCGGGCCAGTAGCCAGCGGATTATCTTCACTATGCAAGTCCGGCAAGCTGAAAGGCGGCTCCAGCAATTTTCCGCTGCGGCCGAAATGCAGCAGGAATGGGCCAAACTCATCACCTATCCAGTAGTGCCCACCTTCCAGCCTTTGCAGGGCTTCTGGATCCAGATCGGCACCGGTCAGCCATTGTCGCTGGCGCAGACTCCCAGGGACTTTCAGTATTTCAGAACCCGGGTAGTAGTCTGAATCCGCTACCCGCGCATAGGGCAAGAACCGTTCCGAATCACGCAGAACGATACGCGATTCAATATGCAATGTGCCTGCGCCACCCTCCTTCGTTTTGAACTCCGGCCGGATGCGGTACAGCGAAAGCACAAAATCCGCTGAGTTGGCCTTGCTGCCA
>JANOGQ010000038.1:0-1834 GCA_031406105.1 Lysobacterales bacterium
GGCATCGTGGTGACCAACACGCCGGATGTGCTGACTGAATCAACCGCCGACCTGGCCATGACGCTGTTACTGATGGTGGCGCGGCGAGCGGGTGAAGGGGAACGCTTTTGCCGCCGTGGTGAGTGGAAGGGTTGGGAGCCCTTGCAGTTATTGGGGCGGGACGTCAGTGGCAAAACCCTGGGGCTGGTCGGTTTCGGGCGCATTGCGCAGGCCCTAGCCCGCCGTGCGCATCTTGGTTTTGGCATGCAGATTCTGCTGCATACCCGTTCCAGGGTTGAGCCTGAATTGCTCGATCAATATGGCGCGAGGCAGTGCACTGATCTCAGCGAACTGCTGGAGGCCAGCGATTTCGTCTCTTTGCATTGCCCCAGTACCGCAGAAACACGCCACCTGATGAATGCGGAGGCACTGCACAGATTGGGACCAGGCTCCGCTTTGATCAACACGGCCCGAGGAAATATCGTTGATGAAGCAGCGCTGGTGCAGGCTCTGAAAAGTGGAGCGCTCGGTGCTGCCGGGCTGGATGTCTATGAACGCGAGCCCGCCATCGATGCCGGTCTGCTTGATCTCGAAAATGTGGTGTTGTTGCCGCATCTGGGCAGTGCAACCCGTGAAACCCGCTCTGCCATGGGCCACCGGATGATTGACAACCTGGTCGACTTTTTTGCCGGCCGCAAACCGCGCGACCAGGTGGCTTGATGGCTGTCGTCAAACGATGGAAAGAAGCTATTGCGCCTCAGTCTCTGCTCTGTCCCTGGCTGGCCATTCCCTGCCAACTACCTGTTATAACCGGCGCCCGTTTCTCGCGCCAGTAACAAGCCTGCTTCCGTATGGCTGGCCTGTTAGTATTCAGAATTTGGTCGGTACATTTGAAATTTTTTCGATTGCGTCTGGGAATCCATAAATTAAAGAGGGCGTTTGAATGAAAGCATTGGTTTGTCGCGAATATGGTGCGCCCGAGGCTCTGGTTCTGGAAGAAATGCCTGATCCGGTTGCCGCAGCGGGTGAGGTGTTGGTTGATGTAGCCGCAGCTGGAATGAATTTTCCGGATGTATTATCGATTGCGGGTAAATACCAGGTCAAAACTCCACCACCCTTCATTCCTGGCAGTGAGGCTGCCGGAACCATCATTGCGCTGGGTGAAGGAGCGAACCGATACAAGATTGGCGATCAGGTCATAATACTGCCCCCTAAAGGTGCTTTCGCCAGTCGCTGCGCCGTGAGCCAGAATATGGTGATGCCGGTTCCGAAGGGTTTGAACCTGCAACAGGCTGCAGGTTTTTCTGTGACCTACGGCACCAGCTATCACGCTTTGAAACAATCTGCTGAGCTGCGCGCCGGCGAAACCATGCTGGTGCTGGGTGCGGCGGGTGGGGTAGGCATTACCGCAGTTGAGATCGGCAAAGCCATGGGTGCGAAAGTGATTGCCGCTGCGAGTACCGATGAGAAGCTTGCCTTTGCCCTGGCGGCAGGCGCCGATCATGGGGTCAATTACAATCAGGCTTCCTTGCGTGATGCCGTCAAGGAATTGACCGGTGGTAAAGGTGTAGACGTGGTTTATGACCCGGTGGGCGGCGATATTGCCCAGATTGGTTTACGTGCTTTGGGCTGGCAGGGTCGGCACCTGGTAGTAGGCTTTGCCTCCGGCACCATTCCGGATTTCCCGGCCAATATGGCCCTGCTCAAAGAAGCCCGCATCCAGGGCACCTTGTGGGGTAGCTGGGTGGCGCGCTATCCGCTGGAGCATTTGAAAAATATGCAGGAGCTGGCTGAAATGATCCAGACAGGCCAACTCAAGCCACAAGTAACTGCAGCTTATGCGCTGGAAGATTAC
>JANOGQ010000066.1:0-3356 GCA_031406105.1 Lysobacterales bacterium
CGTTATTGGGGACAAAGCTCGGTACTGGTGGGTGATGCAGCTCACGTAGTTCATCCATTGGCAGGCCAGGGTGTCAACCTGGGCCTGCAGGATGCTGCCGCGCTGGTGGAGACCCTGCTGGAAAACCGCAGGCAAAGCAGAAAACTGAATGATGAGCGCAGCCTGCGGGCTTACTCCCGCTACCGCCGTTCCGAAACGGAACTGATGGCACGCGGCATTCATGGCATTCGCGGCCTGTTTTCCCTGCAGCCTTTAGCAGTGCTGCGCCGTCTGGGTATTGGCCTGCTTGCCCGCAGCTGGCATGGCAAAGATGCCCTGATTCGTCGTGCAGCGGGCTTGAGTGCCAACGCGCCAGCCCTCGCCCGCGGGGTAGAGCTTGGGCAATTGATGCGCTGAAGCTCTGGTATCAGTTGCTTCAGTTATAAGGCGTCTTATGCCTTTCGGTTATAAGCCGATAGAAAACACTTCGTTCCCGCCCAGCCTTTACCGCCATAAGCTTGCTGAAATTCCAGTCAGAGGCATTCGGCATGTTCAAGGCTTTACGCAGTGACAATTCGCCCTTCAGCAAGCAGCAATTAGAATTGTTGCAATCCAGCCTGGTCAGCCTGGATGCCGCACAGTCAGCCTGGCTCAGTGGCTATATCGCCGGCCGGCTGGCCACCGGTTCTGAAATCAATCTACCCCTGGCCTCAGCTGCTGCTGAGCAGATTCCACAACAAAAATTCCACGTCCTGTACGCTTCTCAGACCGGTACCGGTGAGCTCATAGCGGGCCAGCTGGCTGCCCAGTTACAGCAGGCTGGCTGGGCAGTCGAGCTGCAGAGCATGAGCAAAGTGAAACCCGCCCAGCTGAAAAAGCTGAAGCATGTGGCACTGGTCATCAGTACTCATGGTGAAGGCGATCCGCCTGACGATGCGCTGGACTGGTTCGATTACCTGAAGAGTGGTCGTGCAGCCAAACTGGAATCATTGAATTTTACCGTTCTGGCACTGGGTGACCGCAGTTACGAAAAATTCTGTGCAGCCGGGCGGCAGCTGGAGCAATTGTTGCTGGCCACCGGAGCCAAGCCTTATTCAGCTCGCGTTGAGTGTGACCTCGATTACAGCAGCAGTGCCGGGCAGTGGTCGGGCCAGGTGCTGAATTATGCGCGTGAACAGCAGCCAGCAAATCATCCAGCAAACGATGCTTCGAGCAAGCGCAACAGCATCCAGCACCTCAGTGTAGTGCCCAGCAGTGAAAAATGGAGCCGCGCCAAACCGTTCAAGGCCACGCTGGAGCGTGTGCAGAAAATCACCGCGCTGGAATCGGACAAAGATGTTTATCACCTGGAATTGTCTCTGGCTGATTCCGGCATTGAATACCAGCCGGGCGATGCGCTGGGTGTCTGGGCAAACAATGATCACAACACAGTGGCGCAGATATTGGACGCGCTCAAGATTGCCGCCGATGCTGAAATCGAGCTGCAAGGCCACAGTCACACGGCCCATGAATTGCTGGTGCGGCATCGTGAAATCACCCGTCTCAGCGCAGATACGCTAACTGCCTATGCTGCAGCAGCGGGGCAGAGCCAATTGGCGCAGCGGTTCGCAGCACTGGATGGAACAGAGCGCCGCGATTTCATCGAGCAGCGCCAGTTTGTCGACCTGGTCGAAGAATTCCCGCCACTGGCAGATGCACCCGTCACTCTCGAAGCATTGGCTGAATTGTTACGCCCACTGGCTCCGCGTTCTTACTCCATTGCTTCCAGCCAGGCCGAAGTGGCTGAAGAAGTCCACCTCACCGTAGCCACTTTGTTCAGCGACGCCATCGGTAAACAGCGCAGAGGCGTGGCCAGTCAATTCCTGAATTATCAATTGCAGGCCGGGGATGAAGTCGGTGTGTTCCTCGAACCCAATCGTCGTTTCCGCTTACCTGAAAATCGCCAGACACCCATTATCCTGGTGGCCGCCGGAACTGGTATTGCACCCTATCGCGCTTTCCTGCAGCAATTGCAGCAGGAGGAAGCCGACACGCCGGTGTGGCTGATTTTCGGCAACCCGCATCTGCGCAGCGATTTCCTCTACCAGCGCGAATGGCTGGAGTGGCGTGCCAGTGGCCTGATCAAATACATCGACTGTGCTTTTTCCCGCGATCAGGCAGAAAAAGTATACGTGCAGCACATCATTCGCCAGCAGGGTGAACGCCTGGAGCAATGGTTACGGGATGGTGCGCAGATTTATCTGTGTGGCGGGCTCGCTATGGGCAAGGAAGTTGAACATGCGGTGCAGGAGGTGCTGGCCGAGCGGCGTTTCCAGGATGCGGAGGCTGCTGCCCAGGAACTGGCTGAATTGCGCCGGCAGGGACGTATCCTCAAGGATCTTTACTGATGAGTGTAACGGTAAAACTGACTCCGGTTGAAGGCATCAAGGCCCGCAGTAACTTGCTACGTGGCACTTTGCTGGAAAGCCTGGCCGACAGCGCCGCCGGAACCCTGGCCGAGGACGACACACAGCTCAGTAAATTCCATGGTTTTTACCAGCAGGATGATCGCGATGTGCGCGACGAGCGCCGTCGGCAGATGCTGGAGCCTGATCACCAGTTCATGATTCGTGCCCGCGTGCCGGGGGGTATTTGCACACCCAAACAATGGCTGGCTATGGATGCCATTGCCGCTGAACATGCCAACGGCACCATACGCCTGACCACTCGCCAGGCCTTTCAACTGCACGGTGTGCTGAAAGGCAGGCTCAAACCCACCCTGCGGGCAATCAATGATAGCTTGCTGGATACCATCGCCGCCTGCGGCGATGTCAATCGCAATGTTATGAGCACGGTATTACCGGAAGATTCAGCCTTGCACCGGCGCGTGTTTGAAGATGCTGCCGCTGTCAGCCGTCACCTGACACCCCAAACCCACGCCTACCACGAGATCTGGCTGGACGGCGAGAAATTGAGCGATGAGGCTGCTGCAGAGGAAAGTGAGCCGGTTTACGGAGCCACCTATCTGCCGCGCAAGTTCAAAATGTCGTTCGCGATTCCGCCGCGTAATGATGTGGATGCATTCGCGCACGATCTGAGTTTTATTGCCATCGCAGAAGCAGGACAACTGCTGGGCTACAACGTAGCAGTCGGTGGCGGTATGGGTGTTACGCATGGCGATCCCAAAACCTATCCCAGGCTGGCCACCGTGGTGGGTTTCTGCCTGCCCGACCAGGTGCTGGAAGTATCTGAAACGATCGTCAAGATCCAACGGGATTTTGGTGATCGCAGTGACCGCAAACACGCTCGCCTGAAATACACCCTGGATGATCAGGGCGAAGAGTGGCTGCACGAACAATTGGTGCATCGCATGGGTTACAGCCTCAGCCTGCCGCGCG
>JANOGQ010000084.1:0-12625 GCA_031406105.1 Lysobacterales bacterium
GATCAACACGGACAACCAGTCTTCACAACCGTTGATGGCTTCAACCGCGCTGAAGGTATTGCTTTCCGTAGCGCGGCAGCTGGTATTGCCCAAAAAACTGGGTTGAATACTGGCTGTGCGCTCTGAGTTGCCCGCCACCGACCAGTTCCATTGCATCAGATTGCCGTTGGCCAGGCCGTCGCCGCCAAACACATTCTGGCATTCGAAATTGATGTTGGCGTAATCCTGCTCGCCAATCTCTTCCGCTTCGAACAGCCATTCCTTGATGACTTTGAACGGTACCGGGTTGGGGTAGCTTTGCACCTGGCAGAGATTGTCAGTACCCGCAGCCACGTTGGTGAAGCTGCAATTGCTGGCACTTTGCGCTTCAACACAATTGGATTCACCCAGGCAGGTATAGCTGGGCGTATAACCAAAAGGTGCATCCTGCGTAACCGTGCAGTTCAGCGGGGTTGAGCCCAGACTGCTGACTACAAAAGAAACTTCGAACTTGCCGAACACGCCTTCATTGGGCTGTACGGTCTTGGTCTGGTCCAGTATCTGCCCGGTATTGCAGCTCAGGTGCAAGGTAACCGGGGTAATATTATTGCTATCAACAAATCGGCTTTGGACGGTGAAGGTTGCGCGATCGTCACCACCACCCGCATCGCAACCTCTGGGCACAGTAATGGCCAGGCTCTCAAAACCGGTTTCGCCGCTTGTGCTGCTGACCAAAGTGGCTGCGCCGTTGGCGGTGTTCAGTTGCAGAATCTGGCTGGGCTGGGGATTGACCGATTGGCTGCGATCGGTCATAGCCCATAGCTGGCCTGTGCTGTCGAATGACATGCCAGCCTGATCGTAGGCGGCAGCAGCAGCACCGAGCGGCCCGATCGCAGTAGCAACACCGGTCGCTGTATTGATGGAATACAAAGTGCCCGGACCACCGGCATTCAGCCCGCCATTACCAAGGCCATATAACTGCACCGGATTACCCCAGGCTGCCAGGGCGCTGATATCGCCACCGAGGCCACCTTGGGCACCAATACGGGTTGCTGTGCCGTTCAGCGCAACCAGATAAAGTGAATCGTCTCTGGAAGAGGATGCATACAAATTGTTGTCGCAGGCGAAAGTCATGCCGAAGTCATTGTTTCCCGTACCTGTGAAACCGGTCAGACTGACTTCATTGGCATTGATCACCTGACCATTGTCAATATTCAGGGGAAACAGCTTCATGGATTCATCATCCATACCCCACAGCGTGCCATCGGGTGCAAACGCCAAGCCTTCAGTATCGAGGCGGGTAACATTGAGTGAGCGCACGAAACCGAGCCTGGTCAGCTGGCCGCCAGCCAGATCAATTCGGTACAAACTGTCGCTATTTGCGGAAGGACTGTCTGAGTTGACGGCGTAGCCAAAAGGAGCAGCCGCAAGCGATGCTGAAACGCTGGTCAGCAACATAAGTATTATTGTTTTAATGGCTTGTTTCATGGGCTTGAAAATCAGCCGGATCCAGAACGCAATCGGACGGTAATGCTAGCAGAAAAAAATATGTAAAACAAAGCGTTAGTCTGCAATGTGATAGTACTTCAGAGTTCTGTGGCGTATCCACAACAGAGTGATTTGCTGATGCTGAAAAGCCTGTGCGTTTGAGAATGGCCCCAGATTCTTCTGTGGCTTAGCGGGCATGCGGTTCCCGGGCTATGTTTAAAGCTTAAGGGCTGTCGCAGGAGCCTGAATTAGGCCATTATGCAGCTTGATATGTGGTGAATAAACAACAATGAGGAATGAATGAACACCAAGCCATCGCAAGTGGAAACAGGGCCAAAAGTCGCAGTCCTGCTGGCCAACCTGGGTACGCCTGCAGCGCCGCAAGCGCGGCCTGTAGGCCGCTTCCTGCGCGACTTCCTGTCGGATCCGCGGGTGGTTGATCTGCCCCGTTGGCTGTGGCTGCCTTTGCTTTATCTGGTAATCGTGCCACTGCGGTCACGCCGTTCGGCAGCGGCCTATAGAAAGGTATGGATGGAAGAAGGCTCGCCCCTGCTGGTGCACACTTTACGCCTGGCAAAAAAGCTTTCCGGGCGCCTGAGTGGACTGGCACTGGTGTCTGCTGGAATGCGCTATGGCAGCCCTTCCATTGCCGCCGCGCTGGCAGAATTTCAGTCGCAGGGAGTCCAGAAACTGGTGGTGCTCCCGATGTATCCACAGTTTTCGGGCACAACCACATCTTCAATCTTCGACGCAGTGGATGCTGCATTGCAATCCCTGAATTGGCAACCGCAGCAGCATCGCATTGAACACTACTACCAGCATCCGCAATGGATCAAAGCCGTGGCGGATTCAATTACAGGCTTCCAGCAGGAAAATGGTAAGCCAGACATGCTGTTGTTTTCCCTGCACGGCATACCACAGCGGTACGTGAAAAACGGTGATCCATATGCGCACCATTGTTGTGACAGTGTCTGCGCCATCGCAGCGCAGGCCGGGCTGCCTGAGGGGCAGTGGCAGCTGACTTTCCAATCGCGAGTGGGGCGTGAGCCCTGGCTGCAGCCCTACACGGATAAGGTACTGCAACAACTTCCCAAGCAGGGTGTGCAGCATGTGCAAGTGGTTTGCCCGGGCTTTGCAGTGGACTGTCTGGAAACACTGGAAGAAATTGCCATGCAGAATCGTGAGCTCTTCGAAGAATCGGGTGGCAAGACACTCAAGTACATTCCTGCGCTGAATGACGATGATGTGCATGTGGAGGTGCTGGCCAGCCTGGTAGAGCAGTTCATCCCCTGACTGCTGCAGGTCGCTTTACCAAAGATAGCCAGTCTGCCGGCTGAAACGCCCAGGTCGGCAGCAAGGCTACTTCCTACGGCAGAAACACCCATGTTGTAGGAGCGAGCCATGCTCGCGACATGATCAGTTGGGTGGCATAATCCGGGATTGATTTGGAACCTTAGTGAGCACCTCATGAGCCAGCCCGTTTCTTTCGAATTGCGCGATAACATTGCGCTGATCACCGTCGACAGCCCTCCCGTTAACGCCTTGTCCCATTCTGTCCGGGCTGGCCTGGCTGGCGCCTTTACCCAGGCAGAACAGAGTTCCGCAAAAGCCGTGGTATTGCATTGCCTGGGCCGTACCTTTTTTGCCGGAGCAGATATTCGGGAATTCGGTAAACCACCCACCAATCCCTGGTTGCCCGCAGTTGTCGATCAAATCGAAGCAATCAGAATACCTGTGATAGCTGCGATTCATGGCACTGCTCTGGGGGGTGGACTGGAAACGGCGATGGCTTGTCACTATCGCATCGCGGTGCAGGATGCCCGACTCGGATTACCCGAAGTCAGCCTGGGTATTCTGCCCGGGGCAGGCGGCACGCAACGTGCACCACGCTTGATGGGCGTACAGGCAGCCTTGGAATTGATGGTCAATGGTAAACCGATCACTGCGCCGCAAGCCCTGGCTGCAGGGCTGATCGATCGGATTGCCGAGGGTGATTTATTGCAGGCCGCACTCGATTGGGCCAGTGAGTTGATAGCGCAATCAGCTGAGCCACGACGCAGCTCTGAATTACCGGTGGATACCTCATCACTCGAAGCTGATTTTTTCGGGCAGTATCGTCAGGCGGTGAAGAAGAAAACACGCGGTTTACCGGCCCCTCAGGCCATCATCAACTGTGTAGAAAAGTCCACCAAAGGCACTTATGCAGAAGGCTGTATGCTCGAACGCGAGAGCTTCAGCCAACTGGTCAACTCATCCGAATCCAAAGGGCTGCGCCACGTGTTCTTCGCAGAGAGAGAAGCAGCGCGGGTTGATGGACTTGACCCAAGCATTCCACTGCGGCCCATCAAGCAGGCAGGCATCATTGGCGCAGGTACCATGGGTGGCGGCATCGCCATGAGTTTTGCCAATGCGGGTATTTCGGTGATTGTGCTGGAAATGAGCCAGGAGGCATTGGATCGTGGACTTGGCCTGTGCCAGAAAAATTATGACACTTCGGTGCAGAGAGGGCGCTTTAGTGCAGAGCAGGCTGCTGCCTGCATGGGCCGCATCAGCGGCACCACAAACTACGCTGATCTGGCTGATGCTGACCTGGTCATCGAGGCGGTGTTTGAAAATCCGGATATCAAGAAAATTGTGTTCAGGCAGCTGGATGAAACCTGCAAGCCGGGCGCGATCCTGGCGACCAATACTTCTTATCAGAATGTTAATGAGATTGCTGCAGCCACCAGTCGTCCGCAGGATGTGCTGGGCATGCATTTTTTCAGCCCGGCCAATGTGATGAAGCTGCTGGAAGTGGTGCGCGCTGAAAAAACTACCGACGATGTGCTGGCCACTGTGATGAAACTGGCAGTGAAGATTGGCAAGGTGCCCGCGGTATCACGCGTCTGTTACGGCTTTATCGGCAATCGCATGCTCACGGGATATTTCCGCGAAGCTCAAATGCTTTTGCTGGAAGGCGCTACTCCAGCGCAGGTGGATTCCGCCATGGAGCAGTTTGGCATGGCCATGGGGCCGATTGCTGTGGCTGATCTGGCCGGCCTGGATGTGGGTTACAAGGCTCGACAGGCCCTGCCTGAATCATCAAATCACCCGGCAAACCGTATTTCAGACCAGCTGGTTGAGGCAAGCCGTATGGGCCAGAAAAGCGGTGCGGGCTTCTATCGCTACGATGCAGCCACACGCCAACGACAGGAAGACCCAGAAGTGCTGGCCATGATCAAGGCTGAAGCTGCACGCCTGGGCATTTCGCAAAGGACTTTCACGGCGGCTGAAATTGTCGAGCGTGCCCTTTATCCCCTGATTAACATTGGTGCGGAAATCCTGCAGGAGGGCATTGCCCAACGCTCCAGCGATATCGACATTGTTTACCTGTACGGCTACGCCTTCCCGGCGCATCGCGGCGGCCCGATGTTCTACGCGGATACGGTTGGTGCGAAATCCATCTACAACAAAATCTGTGAATTCCGCGACACCTTGGGCCGCCCGAAGGACTTCCAGCCTGCGGCTTTGTTGCAGCAACTAGCCGAGTCGGGTGGCCGTTTCGGAAGCTGACTCTTGTAGTTTAGCTCGGCGGCTATCAGGGCCTGTTGTCCCTGCCGTTGAGCTGGAACTGTTAAAGAGCCCGATGGCGGTAAGAGCTTCCGATTCTGGTCCTTGGCCCTACGGGCTGCCCTCGGCCCTCGGTCGCAACTGCAACGCGGCCCGACTCACTTGATCGCTCTCGTGCATCCTGCACTTCGCGATCTGTGAACATCCCTGTTCAAATGCTCGGGCGGGCCTTTCGCGACATCCTTGTCGCGTTGTCTTGTTGCCCGGTCTTGATCGCTCTTGTGCATCCTGCACTCCGCGATCTGTGTGCATCCCTGCACAAATCGGCTGCGTCCGACAGAACCGGAATCTCTTACCGCCATCGGGCTTCCGATTGGTCAAGCTGCTGAACCCCAGTCTTCCGATTGCTCATTTGCGTCACCCCAGGCTCGTTTACCGTCCCTGAATCCCGTGGTAGCCGCCGAGGTGATGCGGTGACCGGCGGGCGAGGGCACAGGGATGTGCCCGAGAGGCCAGACCGACTCAGGATAGGAGTATGGCCGACCGCCGCAGCACCGCATCGGCGAGGGCAGCCGAAGGCCGGCGGATATCGGGATTCAGGGACGGTAAACGAGTCTGAGGCCTAACCAGAACGAGAGAACACGTTACCCGCCAGAAGGCCCAACAAACATCCGGTAGGCCTGATTGTCGCTTTCGGCACGGTATGGGTAGGCGGTTGAATCGAGGAAAGCCTGGAACGCTTCAGCGTCAGAGTCCGGAACCTGGATGCCCATCAGTACGCGCCCATATTCAGCCGCGTAATTGCGGTAATGAAACAGACTGATGTTCCAATCCGAGTGCATGCCACGAAGGAATTTCAACAGCGCACCCGGGCGTTCCGGAAACTCAAAACGGAACACCCGTTCGTTCGGAACATCCGCGCGTCCTCCCACCATATGGCGAATGTGTAGGCGGGCCATGTCGTTGCTGGAAAAGTCAGTAACCGCGAAGTCGTTGTGCTGCAGCCGCTGAATCGTTTCGTTCTTCTCGGCAATGCCATGCTTCAGCGCAATGCCCACAAACACGTGTGCTTCAGTGGCGTCGGAATAGCGGTAGTTGAACTCCGTGATAGCAAGGCCACCCAGTGCATCGCAGAAACGCAGCAAACTGGAAGGCCGTTCAGGCAGGGTGACCGCCAGCAGCGCTTCCTGTTCTTCACCCACCGCAGCGCGTTCAGCGATATGCCGCAGGCGTGCGAAATTGACATTGGCACCCGAAAGTATGCCAGCCACGACGCCACCGGCTTGCGAGCGCTTGCTGAAGTATTGCCGGATACCCGCGACTGCCAATGCACCCGCTGGTTCAGAAATCGCACGGGTATCTTCGTAAACATCCTGCACCGCGGCACAGATTTCATCACTGCTGACCGTGAGTATTTCATCCACCATCACCGAGCAGATTTCGTAGGTCAGATCGCCCACCCGACGTACCGCTGCGCCTTCAGCAAAATGACCCACTTCGGGTAAAGAAACCGGGCCACCCGCCTGGAACGCTGCGTGCATGGAAGCCGATTCTTCAGCTTCAACACCGATGATGCGAATACCCGGGTGCAGATAGCGTGCAACCAGAGCGACGCCCGCCGCCAGACCACCGCCGCCAACACAGATGAACAGATAATCAATCGGTTTTGCCGATTGGCGAATCAACTCCAGAGCAATGGTAGCCTGGCCGGTGATCACTTCCGCATCATCATAGGGATGAATGAACTCGCGGTTCTGTTCAATGGCCAGAGCCTTGGCCAGCTCACAGGCCGCATCAAAATCATCGCCTTCAATCAGCACCTGCGCACCCAATTTGCGCACGGCATTGATTTTTATGTCGGGAGTGACCGTCGGCATAACCACCAGTGCATTAATACCCAGGTGGCGCGCTGCCATCGCGACACCCTGTGCATGATTGCCCGCTGAGGCACAAATCACACCGCGCTGGCGTTGCTCTGGCGTGAGGCTTTTCAGCTTGGCGTAGGCACCGCGCAGCTTGAAGGAAAATACCGGTTGCAGGTCTTCTCGCTTGACCAGTACATCAACACCCAATCGCTCAGATATCAAGGGCATGGCTTGCAGCGGGGTTTCCAGCACCAGGTCTTCCAGACGGCACTGCAGGATTTTCGGCATGAAGCGCTCGAACAAAGCCTTGCGCTGTTCTTCAAACCGGGCAGAAGCCCGGCTGGCACTTACTGATTCAAGTGAGACCGGCGCAGTCATCAGTGGATGCCGGCCTTGCTTTGGGTGCTCAGACGCTTACAGACTTCTTCCGTCACTTCGCGCGTAGTGCGGCCATCCTTGATCAGATCGCAAGTAAGGATACCGTCCTCCCAGCAACGGAAAATGGTTTGTTCCAGAACAGACGCTGCTTCATGTTGTTGCAAGGAATGACGCAGCAGCATGGCCACGCTGAGCAACATGGCATAAGGATTGGCAATACCTTTGCCCGCAATGTCCGGAGCCGAGCCGTGTATAGGCTCATAAAGCCCGAAGGTGCCGTCAGCCAGAGAAGCGGATGGCAGAAGACCCATGGAACCGCAGAGCATGGAGGCCTCATCAGACAGGATGTCGCCGAACAGGTTTTCCGTCAGCACCACGTCGAAATCCGCAGGGTGTGTAAGCAGATGCATGGCGCAGGAATCCACCAGCTGATGTTTAAGGGTGATTCCGGGATACTCATCCGCAACGACCCGGGTAGTGACCTCACGCCACAGACGCGAAGTTTCGAGCACATTGGCCTTGTCTACCTGGGTAACATGCCGCTTGCGCTGCAAGGCAATATCGCAGGCCTTGCGCGTCACGCGGGTGATTTCGGCAACGGTGTAAGAACAAACGTCTTCAGCGCGATCGCCAATCCGACGCTTTTCACCAAAGTAAATTCCCCCGGTGAGTTCACGTACGATCATCAGGTTCACGTTCTGCAGCTTCTCAGGCCGCAGCGGCGAAAAAGCGTGCAGGGCGGGATGGGTGACCACCGGCCGCAGATTGCAGTACAGACCAAGTTCGGCACGTATTCGCAGCAGGCCCTTCTCGGGCCGCAAATGCGGTGGATTGGCATCCCACTTTGGCCCGCCAACCGCACCCAGCAAAATGGCATCAGCTTCGCGACAGGCCGCTATGGTGGCTGGTGGCAACGGATCACCGGTGGCATCCAGTGCGACACCGCCTATCAGCTGTTCATCAAGTTTGAAACTCAAGCCAAAACGATGTCCCAGAACCTGCAGTATGGCTACCGCTGCAGCATAAACTTCCGGCCCCACACCATCACCGGGTAAGGCAACGATGCGGAAATTCCTGTGGTCATTGTCAGTAGTGACGGCGTTGTTCATAAGCACTGATTTCCTGTTCATGACGCAGCAGGAAATCCAGCTGATCAATACCCTCACTCAGGCAATAGGCAGGGAAGGGGTCGAGGGAGAAAAAAATATCGCCCAGGCCCGACACATTGAATTTCGTGGCGGGGATATCCACCGTAATTTCCACGCCTGGATGCTGCAGCAGCCAATCAGCCACTTCATCACTGACGGTGATGGGTAGCAAACCATTCTTCAGCGAGTTGTTGCAGAAAATATCGGCAAAGCGGCTGCTTATCACGGCTTTAAGCCCGATGTCCAGCAGAGCCCAGGGGGCATGCTCACGTGAAGAGCCACAGCCAAAATTGCTGCCCGCCACAATCACCGAGTGTTTCTGACGATCAAAATCCTGCAACGGATGTTCGCTCTTGGGCGTACCGTCGGGCTGATAACGCCAGTTGTAAAAGCAGAATTTGCCCAGGCCCTCACGTTCAATGGTGGTGAGAAATTGCGCCGGAATGATCTGGTCCGTATCGATGTTTTCGATGGGCAGATTGAAAGTGCGGGTCGTAAAAGTTCCAGCCTTGCTCATGCGTGTTTCTCCAGGCCCCCAGTAGGTATATTGGGCAACAAAGTTCGCGGATCGGTAATGCGTCCGGCCACCGCGCAGGCTGCAGCGGTCAGGGGCGAGGCCAGTACCGTGCGCACATCGCGACCCTGGCGACCTTTGAAATTACGGTTGCTGGTGCTGACCACCAGGTCGCCGGGCTGGCCGATATCGCCGTTCATACCAATGCACATGGAACAACCCGGTTCACGCCATTCGGCACCAGCTTCGATAAAAATCAGTTGCAGGCCTTCGGCTTCCGCCTGCTTCTTGGTGGCTTCGGATCCCGCCACGACCAGCACACGGGTACCGGCAGACACTTTACGACCCTCAAAAATGCTGGCTGCAGCGCGCAGATCACTGATGCGGGAGTTGGTACAACTGCCAATGAACACCATGTTGACGGGCTGGCCACTGATGGCCGCTCCACCCTGCAGTTGCATGTAATCCAGTGCTTCCCGAGTACCGGCGCTGCTATCGTTGGGCACGCGATCGCGAATTCCGATTACCATGCCGGGGTTGGTGCCCCAGGTGACGCTGGGTTCGATATAGTCAGCATTGATTTCCACCAACTGATCAAACCGGGCTCCGGCGTCCGTATCCAGTGTTTTCCAATACGCCACCGCTCTATCCCAAGCCTCACCCGTTGGTGCCATCAATCGGCCTTTAAGGTAATCAAACGTCACCTGGTCCGGTGCCACCATGCCGGCGCGTGCGCCGCATTCGATCGACATGTTGCACAGGGTCATGCGGCTTTCCATGTCCATGGCGCGAATGGTGCTGCCGTGGTATTCGATCACGCTGCCGGTGCCACCATCCACACCAATTGCACCGATGATGTGCAGGATCACATCCTTGGCAGTGACACCAGGTTTCAAATCACCCTCCACGCGTATGCCCAGAGTTTGCGGCTTGCGCTGCAGCAGACACTGCGTGGCCAGCACATGACCTACTTCCGTTGTGCCTATTCCAAAAGCCAGAGCTCCGAATGCGCCATGGGTGGCGGTATGGCTGTCGCCACAAACAATGGTCATGCCGGGTTGGGTGGCGCCCATTTCAGGCCCGATCACGTGCACGATGCCGCGATGAGGACTGTCCCAGCCATGCAGAACCAGGCCTTGTTCGGCACAGTTGCAGTACAGCGTTTCCACCTGATCTTTGGCTTGCGTGGTGATGTAGTGATACTCGCCATTTTTGTCGGCGGGCGTGGTTGGTGTGGAATGATCGATGGTGGCCAGGCAAAGATCCGGCCGACGCACTTTCAGCCCGCGACTTTTGAGCTCGGTGAAGGCCTGTGGTGAGGTCACTTCATGCACCAGGTGCAAGTCGATATAAAGGATGGCCGGTGCACCTGTGCCGCCCGGCCCGGATTCATCCTGAACCAGGTGGGATTGCCAGATTTTTTCAAACAGTGTTTGCGACATTGATCTCTTCCAGTTCCGACTCAGGCAAACTCTGATTTACTCAGAGTTTCCTTGGCACAAGGATGTGCCAACATTTTCGATGATTGTAAATCATTGAAAATGAAGCCCAACAAAAATCACATTTTTTGTTGGGCGTGCTCTGATAATTCATGGATGGATTATTCAGAGCTTGATTAAACAGCCGCTTTCAAAGCCGGTTCAGTGATGCTGCGGCCCTGATGCTGGTAGTGGCGGTTCATGATGGTGATCAAGGCTTTGGCTGAAGCCTCCACAATGTCAGTGGAAACACCCGTACCCTGGTAACGACTGGCGCCCACAGTGGCCTTCACGGTGGCACGGCCCTGCGCGTCGGAGCCACCTGAAACCGCGCTGACCTGGAATTCTTCCACGTGCAAATCTTCGTCCATGGTTTGCCTGATGGCATTTACAATGGCATTCACCGGACCATCGCCCCGGCCGCTGAAAATTCGCGGAGCCTGGCCATCAAAGCGCAATTTGACGCTGGCTTCGGCGGATTGATCCGACTCGGCAATCTCGGTGTGGATGGAGATGGCATCCAGATGCCAGGGCCCACTCTGTTCGCGACCCAGTACCAGGGCTTCGATGTCTTCGTCATAGACACTTTTCTTGCGATCGGCCAGGGCTTTGAATTCCACAAACAGGTCTTCCAGCTGTTCTTTGCTCACCGAGAAGCCCAGGGTTTCCAGCCGATCACGGAAGGCGTGACGACCACTGTGCTTGCCCAGTACCAGACTGTTCTCTGGCACACCTACAGTTTCAGGTTTCATGATTTCGTAGGTTTTGGAATTTTTCAGCATGCCATCCTGGTGGATACCCGCTTCATGCGCGAAGGCATTGCGGCCCACAATCGCCTTGTTGGGTTGTACCCGTGAACCGGTCACAGCACTGACCAGACGACTGCAGGGATACAGCCGGGTGGTATCGATACCGGTGCGCAGATTGTAGCGATCCGAACGAGTACGCAGCGCCATCACCACCTCTTCCAGCGAACAATTGCCAGCTCGCTCGCCAATACCATTGATGGTGCATTCCACTTGACGCGCGCCACCATCGATGGCGCCCAGGCTGTTGGCCACAGCCAGGCCCAGATCATTGTGGTTGTGGCAGCTGAGAATCACCGAGCCATCGTGACGCAGATTCTCAAGCAAGTGCTGGTAGAGCTCAAAGCTCTCGGTGGGTGTTACATAACCCACGGTGTCGGGCACGTTAAGAACGCAGGCACCGACATCAATGGCAGCCTGGAAGTATTCGGTCAGGTAATCGATTTCGGTGCGGCCGGCATCTTCAGCAGTGACTTCGATGTCATCAAAATGCTGGCGGCCAAATTCCACGGCCTTGCACATCTCATCGACGATCTGCTGTTTGCTCATATTCAGCTTGAATTCGCGATGAATGGGGCTGGTGGCAATAAAAATATGCAGGCGTTTGTTTTTGGCACCCTCCAGCGAACGAGCTACCGCTTCCATGTCGCCCAGGCGGGTGCGTGACAGGCCGCAGATGGTGGCCTTCAGCCCCAGAGCACCTACCGCGCGAACCGATTCGAAGTCGCCCTCGGATGCGGCTGGAAAACCGGCTTCAATCACATCAACGCCAAGCTCGTCCAACGCCTTTGCTACCTGTAGTTTTTCACGCACGTTCATGGAGCAGCCGGGAGACTGTTCGCCGTCGCGCAAGGTGGTATCAAAGATGTAGACGTAGTCATTATCCTGCCTGGCATTCATAGTATTTACTCCATTTGTGCTGCCGGAATCATGCCCGGCAACGGTTACAAAACCTACTTTCCCACGTTAATCCAGCTCATGCGAGCGCGCAGATCGGCACCCACTTTCTCGATCGGATGATTGAGATCAGCCTGCTCCATGGCGCGGAAATTCTTCAGGCCACCGGCATACTCGGCGGCCCAGTTTTTGGCGAAGGTGCCGTCCTGGATGTCGGTGAGTATCTCTTTCATACGTTGCTTGGTGCTGTCGTCAATCACCCGCGGGCCACTGACAAAATCACCGTATTGGGCGGTTTCAGAGATGTAGTGATTCATCTTGGCCAGGCCGCCTTCGAACAGCAGATCCACGATCAGCTTCAGTTCGTGCAGGCATTCGAAGTAAGCCACCTCGGGCTGGTAGCCGGCTTCCACCAGCGTTTCCCAGCCTTTCACCACCAGCTCAGTGGCACCGCCGCAAAGCACGGCCTGTTCGCCAAACAGATCGGTTTCGGATTCTTCCTTGAAGCTCGTGACGATGGCTC
>JANOGQ010000101.1:0-2674 GCA_031406105.1 Lysobacterales bacterium
TTGGTGGCTCTGGTGCTGGGCCCCTTGGTCGATCGCGTCGGCGCGCGGCGCATGATGGGACTCGGCATCCTGCTGATCGGCCTGCATGCCTTCACACTCGCGGCCACCCAGGAATTCTGGAGCAATACCCTGTTCGTCAAGGCGATGGTTTCAATCTGGATCATGATGATACCGATCAGCATGGTGTTCGCGCTGTCGCTGGCCATGAGCATCTGTTCGCCGGGCGAATCGGCGACGCAGTTTGCGATTTACATGTCGGTGAGCAACATGGGTTCGGCCTCGGGTTCGGCCATTTTTGGCGCTGTTTCCGGCTTCACAAGCTGGCCACAGGGTTATGCGGTAATGGGGCTGATGGGTTTCCTCTTGTTGTTTGCCATCCTGATGTTCCGCAGCCATGGCCACCCGGAAAAGATGCTGCAAGGGTCACCGGTCAAACACGGAGACTGAGTGCCAGGTGGGGAAAATTCCTTCTGTAGAAGCCGAAGAAAGCGAGAAAGTGAAGACGCCCCTGTTTTTACCCATGTTTTTAAAATGCCAGAAGCAGTGGGCGTACTGATTTTTGTCCTGACTTTTTTCGTGGGTGTCCTGACTTTCTTCCTGACTTTCTGATGGGTGTCCTGACTTTCTGATGGGTGTCATGGCTCGCTGCCTCGCTGGCGAAAATTCCGTAGGTACCGGCGGTATCAGAATCGAACCTGCGGTCAGAAACAAGCCACCGATACTTGTCGGAACGCCAGAAAACGTGCCTAATGGGTGAGCACTCTGAGGTCTGAGGATCGGTTCTTATCGAACGAGGACGCGAGGGGCAAGCTCGTGGCGCTACATGTCGGGTACAGCACTGCTGCTGTTGTCCAGGCAATGCGATTGACAATGACCGGAAACCCGTAACTCAAGGAGATAATGGATGACACCTACTGCAACTCTGTCCGCCGAAGCTTTGGTCGCTTCCCTCAGGGCGATTGCCGACCATAGCTTCGACTCAATCATGATTACCCGTGCTGGCAAGGACTCGCCGATTCTCTACGTTAACAAAGCCTTCACGGCCCTGACCGGCTACAGCGCCAAGAGCGTGATCGGAAAATCACCAGTGCTGCTGCAAGGGGCGGCGACCGAAAGAGCCCCACTCGATGCACTGCGCGTTTGCATGGAAAAGGGCAAGGTTTTCGAAGGTCACGCCATCAACTACGACAGCAAGAACAGGCCCTTCGTCATGCATTGGCGAGTGGTACCCGTCAAGCTGGCGAAAGGGAAGCCCGCGGAGTACTTCATCGCGATTCAGCGCAGGGGCAACTCGGGGTAAGGGGTCTCAGCTTGTTGGGTCCGTGTGCAGGCCGGCGATACAAAGCCTCCCGGCCGGACACGACAGGCCCGAGGCGGTCACCTTGATCCAGCGCTGCGGCAGAATGTCCTCAACCCGTTGGTGCGCTATTCCCTGGGAGCGTAACGCCAGACATCGTTCTCGACCCTGAGGAAATTATCCTGGATGGGGAAGAACACCTCGCGGTCGCCTCCAAAGGTGAAGATCGACGGCTTCATCCCGCCCTGGCCGCCGGTTACCGTCAGCATGTCGAAATCGTAGCGGATGTTGTCGCAGATCAAGCCCGGTATTGGTATGCAGAAGAACGGGTTCGAGGACGGATTGTTGTTCCACGGCGTGTCACTGACCTGAGTCCAGTCGGCCCCATCCTTGCTGACCCAGATGTCCGAAGGATTGCTGGGCGTGCCGAATCCGCCCATGCAGACGAAGTGGTTCGCCAGCACCGAACACTTGTGTCCCGGCCGCGGTGACCAGCCGGCGCCGTCCGGGCCCGTGACCTCTTCCCAGTTCATTCCGTCCTGGGTGCGCCAGACATCATTGAAATAGTCGGATTCGGCTACAAAGCCCTTTTCGCCGCCCATGTAATAGAGCCAGCCACCCTTGACCAGCGCTACGCCACCGGCCCGCGCTTCCCACGGTGCACCGGCGGTGGCCAGTTGCCATTTGATGCCATCGCGTGAAGACCAAACGTCATTGAACAGCTCACGGCAGTTGGGGCCCCCACCGATTGAAGCGTCATCGCCTTGCGAGCCACCCAGCACCCAGAGTCTGCCTTTGAAGCTGACGGCGCTGAGGCCGGCACGGCCCTGGCTGACTCCCGGAACTCCCGGGCATTTCTGCGGCACGATAGCCCACTCCGCATCGGCGGTCATCAGCTCCCACTCGACGCCATCGGCGCTGCGCCAGACATCCTTAAAAAACTCCGAAGGAACGAAGACGGGTTCAAAGTTCGGGGGCCCGCCGGGAATCACCGTAGTGAAGTTCTGGCCGCCCATGATGTACATGTGACTGCCTTGGGTCAGTGCCTCGAAATAGGCCCGGTTCTTCCACAGGCCAGCGCTTCCAGCGTCATCCAGCAACATGACCCAGCTATTTCCGAGGTCCGGGCTCACCCAGACATCGCCGTGGATCAAGCTGGCGAAGGGGCTGAAATCGGGCGGTGCGGGTGGCAATGGCGTTCGCCCGCCGATCACAAACAGGTGATTGTGTAGCTCCACCGCCTGTAAGCCAGCGCGCGGCTCCCACCGATCCGGTGCCAGAAAATCCGTCTGCAGGATCTCGGTCCACTGGTAGCTTGGAAAGGACGGCCCGCCCTTAGGGCCATCGCCACCTGCCGCTGGCACATTGGCAAAGACC
>JANOGQ010000102.1:0-3196 GCA_031406105.1 Lysobacterales bacterium
ACCGACACCCTCGGCGCCGCACTTCAGCTGCCAAATCAGGCAGCGTTTCAAGGATATTTGCAGAGCGCCCAGGTGCTCATCAATGAGATCAACGCCAACATTACACTGGGTTGCGATCTGGTAGAACTTCGTGTCACCAGTGGTGGATCAATGGCAGGCTTTGAGTTGTTTGAACGCGATACGTCCGTGCTCGCCTTTGAGGGCCTGCTGGTAGATATCGGTGACATCATTGTCGTGCATTTCAATGGCGGGTCGGCATCATGTTCCGGCGGTTCGGGTTCGGGCAACGAAACTACTTCCAAGACCCAATTCCCGTCCTCTCAGTACTTGTCCAACTACGACTCCGCCTGGGACTGGTATTCACTCGATGCAGGGATAATAAACACGGATAATGTGCTAACCCTCTATGACATGGATGGCAACATTCAGGACGCGGTATTCGTATCGGATGACGTGACCGGTACGGCAGTAGCCAGCACCGAGGGCCAGGCGGCAATCGTGGCGGCCGCCGGCGGCTGGGAAATGATTGGCGGCGGAATACCGCCCGGCGGGTTCGTCGACGATGACTTCAACGCACATGCCGTGCTGGATCTCAACGCCACCGACACGGGCAAAGTCGGAATCACCATTCAAAGGGTAAATCTTGCCGACATTAACACCAAAGCGGACTGGGGGCAGGCAGCCTTCAGTTGGGGTCTGCTGAATTCCGGGCAAACGCCGTAGTTGTAATTGTGACCAGTTGCGGGCAGCTTCCTGTGCCCGCAACTGCTTTATCCTCAGACTCTTAGCATTGCTTCCCAGCTGCGAAACAATGCCATTGAATCAAGCGGCTTTTGATTTGGCTATATGTGCCGCAATCGCATCCATCAACAAAGGCGACAGGCAATCATACGGCTCCAGGCCCAGCTTGCGCAGCCGATTGCGTACTTTGGTCATGTCTTTTGATTCAAAACCGGCTTCAATGATGGAGGAAACAAAGGCTGCAAACTGTGGTGGAGACCAACCTTCCTCGTTCGATAATTCAGTATGCACAAAATCCAGGCCGTAGAACGGATGCCCGGTGTTTTCAATCCGGCCAAACATATGTACACCACACTTGCTGCAGGCATGCCGCTGAATCGGCGCCTTCTTGTTAACGACTTTCAGTTTTTTCTCATTGGCCGTGACCTTGAGTTTGTCGCGTGATACCACGGCTACCTGCGAAAACAATGCGCCCGCAGGTTTCCAGCATTTGCTGCAACCACACACATGATTGTGTGCTGTCTGCGAGGAGAGCGTGACTTCAACCGCATCGCTGCTGCATTTGCAGCGTAATACACCACCTTTGAAATTTTTCTTCGCGGGTTTGAAACCTTTATCTACTGCTGGATGGATGGAAAACGTACTGGCCATGATGATCTCTCCGGGCACGGTTGCTGGGGAACAAACACAGGCTACAGTATGAGCCTGTTCAGCGTTTTTCGAAAGGAATACGGATACTCACGGTCAGTCCGTGCGGCTCGGTTTTGCTCAGGCGGAAGCCATGTTCGTGGCCATACAGTTCGGCCAGGCGTTCACGGGTATTGCGCAAACCCACGCCTTTGGCACCGGGAATATTGCCGGACTCAACATGGCAGCCAGGGCCATCATCGCTGAGCTGGATCAAGAGATCACCGGCAAATACCTTGGCCGCAATGCGCAGGGTGCCGCCTTCTTCGGAGCGGGCAATGCCGTACTTGATGGCATTTTCGATCAAAGGTTGCAGCAGCAGGCTAGGAATCATGGCCACTTGTGCCTCATCGGATACATCCAGCTCCAAGGTGAGCCGGTCCTCAAAGCGGACTTTCTCAATGTCCAGGTAGAGCTGCAAAGCGCCCAGTTCCTGCTGCAAGGTGATTTTTTGCATGGGATCGTTGTCCAGCGAATAGCGCAGGAAACTGGACAGGCGGGTGACCATGCGATTGGCCAGATCATTGTCCTTTTCCAGGATCAGCGTGGAGATTGCGTTCAGGGTGTTGAACAGGAAATGCGGATTGAGCTGGTAGCGCAGCATCTTAAGCTGCGCTTCATGCGCCATGGCGGCGGATTTCAGCGCGCTTTCGCGCATGTCCTGAAACACCCGGTAATACTTAATGGCGAAATATAAGGAGCTCCAGGCCAGGATCAGGGCGATACTGGAAATATTGCCCTCGTAAAAGGACACTTGTTCATAAATTTCCGCTGCGGCACCCATCTTGGCATACCACTCTTCCATGTCTTTGGCCGGTTCAATCCAGCCCATGTAAATGTAAGACCGCGCCCTGATCCAGATATAACCTGCCGCAGCACTGCCACTCAGAAAACCCAGCACCTGCAACCAGATGGCGCGATTCCACAAGCGCTTGTAAAGAATGCGCAAACCCAGCGTCAGGATCATGGCGATCAGGGTAATCAAGGTGACATAGAGCCCATAATCGGGCGCAACTTCACCCAGCGAAATGCGCGTTCCACAATACTTGTAGAACAAGCCCCACGAGCCCCAGCCACCCAGTTGCAACACCCAGAACAGGTGCTGCGGATCATTCAGCCATCTCTTCAGCATATGGCGGGCATTTTACCCCTTAAAGCGGCAACAGAAGCGGCGACTTGTCCCAGCAGTATGACGACTCAGCCGATCCAGGCCTCGCTTTGTCTTTTGGGGAGCACTAAGTTGGCCTGCAAACCAACGCTTGCCCACGCCTGCCCCGGCAATAGCGGTAAAACAGTCGCGAATTCAAGGTGCCAGCCAGCCCATCAATATCGTTCTGTGCTGGTGGATGAATGAAAAATTCAGTCAGATACCTCAAGCCAGCATTTCCAGCAATGCCGGATGCCACTGTGGCTCGGAAGATGCTATCAAAAAGTTACTTGCGGCATTCTCAGAGCTTACGGAACAACAGGGTCATGCGGTTGGATTCACCGATGGCGCGCATGGCATTGACCGATTCTTCGCTGTCATCCTCCAGCGACAAGGTCGGTGGCAAACGCCAGACGAAATCTTTCTCGCCGGGCAGGTCTTTGGGGTTTTCGTTGATGGCTGACTCGGCCACCAGCTCAAAACCCGCTTCTTGCATGAACTCGATCACGGCACTTTTCTTCAGGTAGCCATAGGCGCCATTGTCCAGCCTGCGCTGCCGCGTACGGGCCTTCCCGCGTCTCTGCGCGCCGATTTCCCGGCGGCTTCACTGGAGGCGTACCT
>JANOGQ010000113.1:0-8961 GCA_031406105.1 Lysobacterales bacterium
CTGCCGCGCGAATTCCACTTCAGCCATACCGGTGACCGGCTGGGTTGGCAGCAAACCGACAATGGTTTGTGGCATTTGGGCCTGTTCATTGAAAGCGGCCGGGTACAGGACTTGCCAGATCGCCAGCAGTTGTCCGGATTGCGGGCCATTGCCCAGATTCTCAAGGGAGAGTTCCGGCTCACTCCTAACCAGAACCTGGTGCTGGCCAATATTGCAGAAGAAGACCGCACTGACATCGATGCCATTGTCAGCAGTCATGGACTGGACAGCTGGAATCGCTTGTCGCCCTTGCGTCAACACGCGCTGGCTTGCGTAGGCTTTCCCACCTGTGGACTGGCTATGGCCGAGAGCGAACGCTATCTGCCCGAACTGGTAGGGCGAATTGAGCAACTGCTGGCCAAACACGATTTACTGCAACAAGCCATCACCATTCGTATGACCGGTTGCCCCAATGGCTGTGCCAGGCCCTACCTGGCGGAAATTGGCCTGGTGGGCAAAGGCCCCGGT
Source organism: Lysobacterales bacterium (assembly GCA_031406105.1). Classification (GTDB taxonomy): domain Bacteria; phylum Pseudomonadota; class Gammaproteobacteria; order Xanthomonadales; family SZUA-36; genus JAWXBM01. The sequence goes on from JANOGQ010000113.1 coordinate 508, forward strand.
CTTTACAACCTGCATCTGGGCGCGGCTTTCAATGGCATGCGACTGAACTCCCTGTTTCGGGAGTCAGTGCAGGAAGCAGACGTGCTGCAAGTTCTGGACCAGCTATTTGCTGACTATGCTGCAGGCAGGAAAGCACACGAATATTTTGGCGATTTTCTTTTTCGGCAGGGATTGCTTTCCAATTCCAGCCATTCAACCACAGCTATCAGCAAGCAGGCTTCAGCATGAGTGAACACGCCTTGAAATTATGCATACCGCGTCCCGGCCAACATTGGAACGAGCAACAACTGGAGGCGGTTAATCCTTGCCTGGAAAAAATGTCAGCAGTAGACCGGGTGCAGTGGGCACTGGACTTTCTGCCAGACGAGGTGGTGCTCACCTCAAGCTTTGGAGTGCAGGCCGCTTTGATGTTGCACATGGTCACCCAGCTCAAGCCACGCATTCCGGTGGTGTTGATCGATACCGGCTACCTGTTTGACGAAACCTACCGCTTTATTGACGAGCTGCAGCAGCGGCTGGATCTCAATTTGCATCTCTATCGCCCGGAATTGAGCCCGGCCTGGCAGGAGCTGCGTTATGGCAAATTGTGGGAGCAGGGCGCTGATGGCATTCGTCGTTATAACTACATCAACAAGGTTGAACCTATGCAGCGGGTGCTGAAGGATCTGCAGGCTGGCACCTGGTTCAGTGGCCTGCGTCGCAGCCAGTCGGACACCCGCAATAATCTGCCGGTGCTGCAGCGCCAGGGTAAGGTGGTCAAGGTATTTCCGCTGGTGGATTGGACCAATCGGGATGTGCATCGCTACCTGAAATATCACAAGCTGCCTTACCACCCCTTGTGGGATCAGGGTTATGTTTCCATTGGTGATCGTCACAGCAGCCAGGCGCTGCAGTGGGGGCAGTCGGAGCAGGACACGCGTTTTTCCGGATTGCTGCGGGAATGTGGCCTGCATGAAGCCGAACATTTCACAGCCCTGGGCGCGGCCGAATCAGAGGTTAAAAGTGCCGTTGCAACAGCTTGAAAAGCGATTGCCGATGCTGGGGTGCTGATTGAGAGGGCCAAGCGATTCACCAAATGCCGGGCCGGCACCGCCATCCGTGTTGGCGATAAATTCGTCAATGCGTTTGCGGTTCATGCCTGGCACCATCAGCTGCAGGAAGCCGTACATGTAGTCACGTAAAAAGCGATCCTTGCGGAAACCAATCCAGGTGGTGCAACTGGGAAACAGCCGGCTGACGTCCAGCGCCACCAGGTCTGCATCCCGGTCCTGTTCATAGGCCATACAAGCCACGATGCCTATGCCCATTTCTTTGCGTACATAGGTTTTGATTACGTCCGGGTCTTCAGCGGTAAACACCACTTTGGGTTTACAATTGGCCTTGGCGAAAGAGCGCTGCTGATCCGAGCCGATGTCAAAACTATGGGTATAGCTGATGATGGGGTAGCGGGCCAGATCTTCCAGGCTGAGACGTTTGAGTTGAGCCAGGGGATGATCGGGCTTGACCAGTACCGTGCGTTCCCAGTGGTAAATGGGCAGAGTAATGAGGTCGCTGAACAATTCACTGCGCCCCGATGCGATGGCGAAATCCGCTTCCTGATCCTGCACCTTGCGAGAAATCTGGTCTGAAGTACCTTGCTGCAAATTCACGGTAATTCCTGGAAACTGTCGTTGAAACGCTTCCAGCAGATCCGGCAAAACATAGCGGGCCTGGGTATGGGTGGTGGCCACCTGCAGGCTGCCTAGTTGCTGGCCAGACATTTCCTGCGACAACGAGCGGATGTTATCCACTTCAGTCAGTATCTTACGCGCACGGCGCACTACTTCTTCACCTGCTTCGGTCAGACCTTCCAGACTCTTGCCTTTGCGAATGAACAAGGCCAGCGCCAGTTCGTCTTCCAGCATTTTGACCTGCTTGCTGACACCGGGTTGCGATGTGTACAAAGCCTGCGATGCGGCTGTAATGTTCATGCCACTGTCGACGACGGCAATCAGATAGCGCAGTTGCTGCAATTTCATAGGGTAATCCCAGGGTAATCCCGGTCTGCTTCCCATTACAGACCGTATCTAAGGCAACTCTGATTAATTCATCCCTGAATTATCAGAGCGCGCCAAACAAAAAATGTCATTTTTGTTTGGCTTCATTTTCAATGATTTACAATCATTGAAAATGGCGGCACATCCTTATGCCGCAGAAACTCTGAATAAATCAGAGTTTCCCTAAGCTATCCAAATTGCAGATTAGTCAGCCCAAAGGGTCAGCGCAAGCCCTCATTCTACCCGGGCGCTTTATCGGGCGATATAACACAGGGATATAAGGGCGAAAGGAATGCGTATTTCTGATGTCGGGGCAGGCTGATTATGATCCACTCATCAAATGCCTGGAGCAACGCATGGAATTTTTCCCGGTTTTCCTCAATTTACGCGATCAGACAGTGCTGCTTATTGGTGCAGGATCAGTGGCAGAGCGCAAGGCACGACTGTTGTTACAGGCGTCCGCCAAAGTCCGCGTGGTGGCGCAGGAACTGAATCCACAATTTCTCAGCTGGCAGCAGCAAGGCCTGGTTCAACATATGGCCAGGAACTATCATGCCAGCAAGCTGCAAGGTGCCCGGCTGGTGTTTGCGGCCAGCAGCGATCGGGATCTCAATGCGCAGGTCTATGCAGATGCCGAGCAGGCCGGAATATGGGTCAATGTGGTCGATGAGCCAACACAATGCCGCTTTATCTCACCCGCGATTATCGATCGTTCGCCAGTACAGATCGCCATTTCAACCGGCGGCAGCTCACCGGTGTTGGCCCGGGTGATACGCGGCTGGATTGAGCGCTTGCTGCCGTTGGGTCTGGGTAAGGTAGCCACGGTGGCGGGTGATTTACGCAACAGGGTTAAAGACAGGCTACCCATGGCTAAACGCCGTGGCTTCTGGGAACAACTGTTACAGGAGAAACAATTGCGCAGCTGGAGTTTGCAGGATGAAAGGCAGATCAGCAAACAAATGGAAGTGGCTTTGGCAACTGCGGCAGGCAGTGCAGGAAACCATAAGAATCTCAAGTCACAAGGAAAAGTATTTCTGGTGGGAGCCGGGCCAGGTCGTGCCGACCTGCTGACCTTGCGGGCTCTGCATGTGCTGGGGCAGGCCGATGTTATCCTGCATGATCAACTCGTCAGCAGCGAGGTGCTGGACCTGGCAAGGCGTGATGCTGATCGTATTGATGTGGGTAAACGAGCGGGCAGTCACAACCGCAGCCAACAGGAAATTCATGAGCTGATGCTGCACCATGCCAGCCTGGGCAGAACCGTGGTCCGGCTCAAAGGCGGTGATCCCTTTGTTTTTGGTCGCGGTGGGGAAGAGCTGGAATACTTGCATGAACATGCTGTTGCCTACGAAGTTGTACCAGGCATCAGCGCCGCTTTGGCCTGTGCGGCATACAGCGGCATTCCTCTGACGCATCGCGACCATGCTGCTGTGCTTACATTTGTCACCGGTCATGTTGCCAGTTCCGCGGATGCTTCGGCCGATAGCGACAAAGCAGCTTTCGACTGGCAATCCATAGCCGGCACCGGCCGCACTGTGGCGGTTTATATGGGCCTGAAACAGGCAGATAGGATACGGCTGGAGCTGTTGCAGGCGGGCATCTCCCCTGAGTTGCCGATAGCACTGGTGGCCAATGGCAGTCGCGCGCAGCAGCAGGTGCTGCACGGTACGGTCAATGAGCTGCATCATCTGGCAGCGTGTATTGATCCAGCGGCACCAACCTTGCTGATTATTGGACAGGTTGCCGCGCTGGGGAGTACGCTCAGCTGGTTCAACAATCAGCCTTCACTGCTGGCTGCTGCTTAGGCACTTTGGACAGTTCACTTCAGCCATGGGGAGCTGCCGAATCAATCGGCCGATCCTTTGACCAAATCAATGAGGTAGGTAAATGATTTACGACACTATTCTGGACACGATAGGGCACACACCTGTCGTCAGGATCAATCGCCTGGCCCCCGCAGGGGTCGAGATGTACGTCAAGCTGGAAGCCTTCAACCCCATGGGATCGGTTAAAGATCGCCTGGCCCTGGGCGTCATACTGGATGCTGAAAAACGTGGCTTGCTCAAGCCAGGCCAGACGGTGGTTGAAGCGACTTCGGGCAATACCGGCATTGCTCTGGCCATGGTGTGCGCCGTGCGAGGCTATCCTTTTGTTGCCGTTATGGCTGAATCCTTTTCCATTGAGCGCCGTCGACTGATGCGCTTTCTGGGGGCGAAAGTAGTGCTTACCCCGGCACCGCGCCGCGCCACCGGGATGGTAGCTGCCACAGAAGCGCTGGCGAAAAAGTACAACTGGTTCATGACACAGCAGTTTGAAAACGCCGCAAATCCGGCCTATCACCGCAATACCACCGGGCCTGAAGTGCTGTCTGATTTTGCCAGCCGGCGACTGGATTACTTCGTCAGCGGCTATGGCACCGGCGGTACCATTACCGGCGCAGGTCAGATGATTCGCCTTGCGCGGCCCGAAGTGAAAATCATTTCTACCGAACCGGCCGGTGCCTCATTGCTTGAAGGCAAGGCATGGGCGCCGCACAAAATTCAGGGCTGGACTCCCGATTTCATTCCGGACGTGCTGGATCGCAAAGTGGCCCATGAAAATATTCCGGTTACGGATGATGAAGCCATATCAACTGCCAAGGCTCTGGCTGTCAAGGAGGGGATATTCTGCGGCATTTCGGCAGGAGGAACTTTTGCTGCAGCCCTGAAGCTTGCGGCAAGAGCTGAAGCCGGTTCAGTCATCCTGACCATGCTGCCGGATACCGGTGAACGCTACCTGTCCACGCCTCTGTTTGCGGATGTGCCGGAAGGCCCGGATGAAGCGCAGGCTTTGCTGGAAGGCCTGGAATACTGAGTTCAGTTTTTTGGAAAGTTCAGCAGACCAGCTGTCAGCTCACGGAATAAGCTGGCCAGCTCCTGGTGGAACTTACCCAGCGCAGAACTGCTGCGCCAGACCAATGCGATAGTCCGGAAAGGTGCTTTGCCAGCGAATGGCCGGGTTACCAGGTTGCCAGTTGCCGCTATGGGTGGCATGACTGCCAGCAAGGGCATCAGGGTGATTCCCACTTCAGCAGCTACCATCTGTCTGAGGGTTTCCATGCTGCTGGCATGAAAATCTACTCGTTCATGCGCACCCGCCAGGCTGCACACCTCCAGCGCATGCTCGCGCAGGCAATGCCCCTCTTCCAGTAACAGCAATTCATTGCCATGCAGGTCGTCGACATGGATTTCAGCTACCTGGGCCAGCGGATGATTGGCAGAAACAGCCAGCACAAAGGGCTCGCAGAACAATACTTCAATCTGCAGCCCGGCATCGGGTATGGGCAAAGCCAGCAGTGCAGCATCCAGCTCACCATGATGCAACATGCGCAGCAGATCTTCGGTTTTTTCTTCGGCCAGTTGCAGGCGCAAGCGCGGGAAATGCTTACGCAGACCGGGAATCACGTGTGGCAGCAGGTAAGGTGCCAGGGTGGGGAACAAGCCCAGGCGCAGATTACCTTCTTGTGGATCACTGCTGCGTCGTGCCACGATGCGAATCTGTTCTGCATCAGCAAGCAGCTTGCGTGCACGTTCAGCAATTTCTTCGCCCACTGCTGTAAGCATGATGTTTTTTGGCGACCGTTCAACCAGTTGTGTGCCCAGCTCCTCTTCCAGTTTCTTGATCTGGGTGCTGAGCGTAGGCTGGCTGACGAAGCAGGCGTCAGCTGCTTTGCTGAAATGCCGCAGATCGGCGAGTTTAACGAAGTACTGTAAGGCGCGCAGGTTCATGTGTTCTTCAGCTCAAGAGCTTCCCGGTTTTACTGTTGTACAGTCTGGCATGCGGTAACTCTGGGATTTTCAGAATTTCCTTAATATTGGTAATCACCAAACTCCATTTCTATCCAAAGACTGAAGCCCAGGGATAGCTCCCGTTCTTCCGATGCGAAGCTACGAGGCCAGGTAATGTTGGGCCCCATGGACAGAAACATCCAGTCCCGGGTGAAAGGCTGGCGCCAGATCAGGTTCAGTCCATAGTCACGCAGGGACACTTCTTCATCGGTTTCACCTCGCGCAAAAGCCTGTAAAGAGATGGCATTCTTGCCACGCAGCTGGTGATACCAGGTTTGTGCGGCATACCATTTGGCCCCTTCTGTGTCTTCCGATACGGTAGTCACGCCCTCCCAGCGGATAACGTTCTGCAGATCTGCCTGGTGTACCAGATTGGCACGAGAGGTAGTCCCCAAGCCTTCATCGGTGCGCCAGAACAGGGTCTGGCGAAATCGCAGATCGGTTTTTTCGGTGAATTGTTTATTGTAGAAATACTGTACTTTTCCATAGAGACTGATGGGCGTACCCAGGCGCAAACCTACAGAGTAGTCGAATCCTCTGCGGCGGCTTGCTTCGCGATGTCCCAGGCCCAGCAGCCACTCGTTGTCACTTTCACGCGAGAGTCCCGGGTTGAACAAGGTTTGTGTCGCGGGTGCGGTATCCGACACAAACTCTGTTTCGTTCTCACGTCCGAGGACCACATCCCATCTATTGCTGAGATTGGGCAGGGAAGCGCGCACCCGAAAGCGGCCGCGAAAATCAAATTGATCATACTCGCGATAATCAAAACCCAATAACCAAAGTCCGTTCACCTCGTTTTCCGGAAAGTCTATTCCCTCACCGAACCGCTGATCAAGCCAGCGAAAAGTATGACAGGAAGCACCGTAAACCAGATCTTGAGTCTGCTCCTGTAAAGGCTTACCCTCCAGCTCCCAGTCGCATTCATCAAAGGGCTCAGTGCCTGCAGCAGTTGCCTGCTCGGCGTCGGCTGAATCCCGCTCAGTAGCTTGATCCGGGCTTTCGAAGTCTTGCCTGGAAATCAGATCAAGGGGGGGGGCAGGTGCAGCCCAGGCTGGCTGTATCCAGACGCTTGCGGGCACCAGCGCCATTATCAGGATCAAACCCGGCAGCGGCTGTGCTGGCAATATTCCGGGCAAATACATTTCAGCCGGCCCGAACTGCCGGCATGGCGGAAGCCAAAGCTCTGGTTGCCGGTGAAAAAGCGGACCGGCTGCGACAGCAGCACAACCAGCTGGCTTCCTTTGTCTCGAACTTCTGCCGGTGATTCACTTAGAATACCGCATTGTCTGATTGCTCCAGTGATTCTTAGCCTATGCTCAAAAATACCGTCCTTACCGGCATTTCCACAACGGGAACTCCGCATCTCGGCAATTATGTCGGTGCCATCAAACCCGCCATTGCCGCCAGCCGTGACCCGGCTGTGCAGTCATACTACTTTCTGGCCGACTATCATTCCCTGGTAAAAAACTCCGATCCGGCACGAATACAACAATCCACCCTTGAGATTGCAGCCACCTGGCTGGCTTTAGGGCTGGACACAGATACTGCCACTTTCTATCGACAGTCGGATATCCCTGAAATTCCCGAACTCACATGGATGCTGACCTGCGTTGCCGCCAAGGGGCTGATGAACCGGGCGCATGCTTATAAGGCAGCCGTGCAGGACAACCTCGATGCTGGTGAGGATGCAGATTTCGCCATCAACACCGGCTTGTTCTGCTATCCGATCCTGATGGCTGCCGACATCCTGTTGTTCAATGCTCAACGCGTTCCGGTGGGTCGTGACCAGATTCAACATCTGGAAATGGCCCGCGATATTGCGCAACGTTTCAACCACCTGTTTGGCGAGCATTTCGTGCTGCCCGAGGCCATGGTGGATGAGCATGTAGCGGTACTGCCGGGACAGGACGGCAGAAAGATGTCCAAGAGCTATAACAACACCATACCCTTGTGGTTACCACAGAAATCACTGCGCAAAGCCATTATGAAAATCGTCACCAACTCGCTGGAGCCCGGTCAGCCCAAGGATAGCACTGACTCTGCCCTGTATCAGGTCTATGCAGCCTTCGCTACGACAGAGCAGCGCTCAGCCATGCAGCAGGCTTTTGCCAATGGAATTGGCTGGGGTGATGCCAAGCAGCAAACCTTCGAGTTGATTGATGGAGAATTGGTGGAAGCGCGTGAGCGCTATCAGCTAATGATTTCCCGGCCAGATCGTATTGAAGACATCCTGCAGGCAGGTGCGCAGAAGGCGCGTGGTTTCGTCACACCATTCATGGCAAGTTTGCGCGCAGCGGTGGGTATCAGGCGCCTGGGACAAGGCTGAGGGGCTTATTGTTACTGGCCTATTGTTACTGACCCATTGTTACTGACCCATTGTTACTGACTTGGGCATCCTGCGAGGACCTGAAACAGCCCGTCCATGCCGCAGCTGCCCGCAGCTCAGCCTGAAAAGTGTTCCAGCCGACGCAGCAGTTCCTGTGTCACACCCTGCAGCGGAATTTCTTCGTTATCTGCGGCCGTACGCAAACGATATTCCAGCAAGCCGCTGTCAATGCCGCGCTCGCCAATAACCAGCCTGTGCGGGATGC
>JANOGQ010000124.1:0-6287 GCA_031406105.1 Lysobacterales bacterium
GCGGAATGCAGAATGTCTTGTGCAAATTGAGGTGCGATACATCTGCACCAAATTTACCCGGCGCAGCACATCCGACCAATGCATTAAGATTGGCGCCATCCAGATAGACCTGGCCACCATGTTGATGCACTAACGCGCAGATTTCGCGCACGTCTTCCTCAAACACGCCGTGAGTAGAGGGGTAAGTAATCATCAGAGCTGCCAGCCTGGCTGAATGTTTTTCAGCTTTAAGGCGCAGATCTTCGAGATCCACATTGCCCTGGTGATCGCATTTCACAACTTCGATTTTCATGCCAGCCATGGCTGCACTGGCTGGGTTGGTGCCATGTGCTGACGAAGGAATCAGGCAAATATCCCGTTGCCGGTCACCACGGGATTGGTGATAGAGCATGATGGCGAGTAAGCCCGCATACTCTCCCTGGGAGCCCGAGTTGGGTTGTAATGAAACAGCGTCATAGCCCGTGCAGGCAATCAGCATTTCTTCCAGCTCACGCAGCAGCTGCTGATATCCCTGCGCCTGATCCAGTGGTGCAAACGGATGGATATCGCTGAATTCAGGCCAGGTTACCGGGATCATCTCGGTTGTAGCATTCAGCTTCATGGTGCAGGAACCCAAAGAAATCATCGCATGGGCTAATGACAAATCCTTGTTCTCCAGGCGCTTCAGATAGCGCAGCATTTCGGTTTCAGACTGATACCGCTGGAATACCGGGTGATCCAGGAAACTACTGCTGCGCCGCAGAATGTCAGGTATGGCACAGAAGTCGGTGGGCAATGAGCGGTCAAGATCAAACAGGCTGCTGTTGTTAGCAGGCAGAAAGGCCTCGATCAGAAGCTGGATATGTTCGCGGCTGGTTTTTTCATTGATGCTGGCTGACAGCTGGTCGCAACCGTCAAAACGCAGATTGATTCCTGCATCCAGGGCACGATGGTAGGTAGCTGAGGCCTGGCTGGTGTCCAGCTTGAAGGAAACCGTGTCAAACCACCTGTTGTTAATGGGCAGAATGTCAGCAGCTTCCAGTGCTTTGACCAGCAGGCTGGTCAAACGATGTATGCGCTGGGCGATTTTCACCAAACGGGCTTTGCCATGCCAGACCACATACATGCCGCTGATAACAGCCAACAGTGCCTGAGCGGTGCAGATATTGCTGGTGGCTTTGTCCCGACGTATGTGTTGCTCCCGGGTTTGCAGGGCCATGCGTAACGCCAACCTGCCTTTGCTGTCGCGCGAAACGCCGATGACCCGGCCTGGAAGTGAGCGCTTGTAATCCTCCCGGGTTGCAAAAAATGCTGCATGTGGTCCGCCGTAGCCCATGGGCACGCCGAATCGTTGGGCCGATCCGATAACGACATCTGCATTCATCTCGCCGGGTGGCGTCAGCAGCACCAGGCTCATAAGGTCAACCGCCACAGCCACCAGTGCACCTCCTTGATGCGACTGGGTGATCAGCTTTGTGGGGTCACTAATGTGGCCGTCTGCGCCGGGGTACTGCAGCAAAACTCCAAAGTATTCACCAGAGTTGATCAGCTCCTCAACTGCGCCATACACCAGTTCTATGTCCAGAAAAGAGGCGCGGTTCCTGACCACATCCAGGGTTTGCGGCAGCACTTTTTCGTCAACCAGGAAGCGCCTGGATTTCGAGCGCGTATTGACACGCTGCAACATCGTCATAGCCTCTGCTGCCGCAGTAGCTTCGTCCAGCAGGGATGCGTTGGCAATATCCATGGCAGTGAGATCACAGATCATCTGCTGGAAGTTGAGCAAAGCTTCGAGCCGGCCCTGTGAAATTTCTGCCTGATAAGGTGTGTAGGCGGTGTACCAGCCCGGATTTTCCAGCACATTGCGCTGTATGACCGGCGGCAGGATGGTCTCGTGATAACCCAGACCTATCATGCTGTGTTGCACGCGATTCAGTCCGGCCAGCTGTCTCAGCCTCTGCAGTGTTTCAACTTCGTTACGCGCGCGTGGCAAATCCAGCGGTTCCTGCAGCTGGATGCTGGGTGGCAGGGTAGTTGCAATCAAGTCTGCCAGAGACTCAGCCCCCACTGCATCCAGCATGATCTGGATATCCGCATCACGCGGGCCGATATGCCGACTGACAAAATCACCATGGTCCTCCAATTGTCGTAAGGGGGAATCAGGAATAGCGGCAGGGCGGAATGCGTGCATGGATATTGGGCTCCGGAACAGGTTCAGATTCGGGGCGTATTGTATGACCTTATGTTGTGCGAGTCAGCGGCTCAGGTGAGGAAGTTTTGCAGATAATGATCAGCGAGCAGGAACACAAACAGTAACATCAGGTAAATGACAGAGTAGCCGAAAGTTTGCATGGGCAGGACTTCGCCTTCACGGCTATCGCCCGCTTGCAACAAACGCCAGGCGTACCACAAAAAGCCCAGGTTGAGTACGCTGACGCCGGCAAGATAAAGCAGATTACTCATGCCTGTGAGATAGGGCAGGGTGGTCACCAGAACCAGCAAAATGGTGTAAAACAGGATATGCCAGCGGGTGAATGCATTGCCGTGAGTCACAGGCAGCATGGGCATTTCGACAGCGGCATAGTCCAATCGGCGATGGATGGCCAGTGCCCAGAAATGAGGTGGTGTCCAGACGAAAATGATCAGGAACAACAGAATTGCACCGGGATCCACGCTCCCCGTCACCGCTGTCCAGCCCAGTAATGGGGGAGCAGCGCCTGCGGCACCACCTATGACGATATTCTGCGGTGTGGCGCGTTTCAGCCATGCCGTGTATACAATCGCATAACCAATCAGGGACACAAAGGTGAGAACGGCGGTAAGAGTATTCACCCAAATCACCAGTACCAGCATGGACAGCAGGCCCAGCGTCAAAGCGAACACCAGCACCTGGCGCTCAGCCAGGTCGCCTTGTGGCAAGGGACGATTGCGGGTTCGCACCATGACTGCATCAATGCGCTGATCCAGCAGGTGATTGACTGCAGCTGCAGACCCGGATGCCAGCGCTATTCCCAAGGTGCCGGCCAGCAATGCATTCAATGGTGGCAAACCCGGAGTCGCCATGAACATGCCGACAACTGCCGTAAAAACGATCAAGGCCACCACTTTGGGCTTGGTTAACTCAAAAAAGGATTTGGCCTTGAATGCCATTGTTCAGTAGCGTTGTGGCGAAGACCGGAATAACAGCCAGATTAGCATCGCCAGCAGAACAGCAGCCATGCCGTTGTGCAGCACAGCAACCGAAATCGGTAAGTAGAAGACGATATTGGAAATACCCAAACTGACCTGTGTGATCAATAGAGCCATCAATGCCAAGCCAGCTCTTTGCAATACCGGCGTTCTCAGCAGGCGAAAAGACAGTATGCTGAGGAAAACAAAAGTGACCACAGCCCAGATTCGATGAGACCAGTGGATCGCCACTCGCGCATCCATATCGAGTACGCCACCCTCATAATCAACACCAATCTCACGCTGAATACGAAAACCTTCTGAATAGTCAGCTTGCGGCCACCAGGAGTTTTGACAGCTTGGGAAGTCAGGACAAGCGAGGGCAGCATAATTGGCACTGGTCCAGCCACCCAGGAAAATCTGCACTATCAGTACGGCCAGACCCGCGATGATGGCGGGCCTGAGTTTTCGGATAGTATTGCTCGGATTATAACGGCCTGGCCTGCTGCTTTTCATGGCAAACCAAAGCAATAACGCAAATGTGGTCATGCCTCCCATCAGATGAGCGGTGACCACCATGGGTAACAGTTTAAGGGTGACCGTCCACATACCAAGGGCTGCCTGCAACAGGATCAGAATCAATATCAATGCAGCCGGAAGTTTCAGGTTCTGGTAACGCTGTGCGGGCTTCCAGGCCAGAAAGTTGATCAGCACAACGAGTAATACCAGTGCACCTGCAAGATAGCGATGCGCCATTTCTTTCCACGCCTTGTGGGTTTCGACCGGGCGCTCGGGGAAATTCAGATTGGCCGAGTCTATTTCCTGCGACTGTGCTGGCCAGGTGATGTGACCGTAGCAGCCAGGCCAGTCTGGACAGCCCAGGCCAGCATGCGAGAGGCGAACGTAGGCACCCAAAACGATGACACAAAGCGCAACAAGAGTGGCGAGCAAGGCGACCCGCTGGATGGATAATGTCATCAGCCCTTGTCCTGTTTTGACCAGGCCAGCAGGCGCTTCAGGTCTTTAGTCATTCTCGCCTCCGAACCAGGTGGAGTGTAGGCCATCATTATATTACCCAGAGGATCAACCAAATAGGTGTTAAGACTATTGGCTGGAAGTCCACTCTGGTTCAGAGCGGATTGGATGGATTGATGGATCTTGCCTGAAGGGTCTGCCAACACTTTAAACTGCTCATAAATATTCAAAAATTGCTGATTGAGGGGCTCAAGGGGCAAGGAGTCTGTCAACAATACCAGCTCCAGGCGTTGCCGTTCCCGTCCGGTTGCCTTGTGTACCTGACGCAGGCCGGTCACTTTTTGCAGGCACGCTTCTTCACAAGTGGCAGGCACCGCCATTAGCATCACCCAGCTACCCAGCAATGCCTCACCTGGCTCAGTTGCTGGATCCGCTTTGGCGGCTGTCCAGTCCAGTGCAACTGGCGGCTGGACCAGAGTGCCCTGATTGATGGTTTCGCTGGATAAGCTAGGCAGACGCCCCTTATACATCAGCAACGCAGCCAACAAAGGCAGCAGGAACATAGCCAGAATGGCTAACAACTTCAGCCGGTTGGATGCGATGCTCACGGTTCAGCACTGCGCAAACGGATGCCGAGGGTAAGAATCAGGATGATGGCGGCCACAGCCAGGGCAAACCACTGAACGGCATATGCCTGATGTTGCGTCGGTAATATCACCGCAGGCTGCCACTCTCGATTTTCAAACCCGCTGGGGTCGGAGGCGTCCAGCTTCAGAATCAAAGGAGCTATGGCCAGCCCGGCAGCATTGGCCACCTGGTCAATGTCGAGGTAGGTCAGCAATAGCGGTCCCTCCAGCGCGCTAATGACATCGGGCTGTCCGAGCTTCACACCCCCGCCGCTGGGGCGGCTGAGCAGGCCTGTGATGATGATTTCCTCATCAGGTGTGACAACATCGGGCAGTGAACGCCTGTCCGGATTCATCGCCAGCCAGCCGCGATCAACCAGCAGCGGAATGCCTTCTTCGGAATAAAAAAGGCTCAGGACATGCACCCCGGTTCGTCCTTGCCAGATCTTGTTATCCAGCAGCAGGTGCCAGTCGCTTTCGTACTGACCCAAAACCTCGACACGGGCGAAATCCAGGTCGGAGTTCACCGCCTGCTGCAGGGACATTTCGCGGGCTTGTTCAAATCGGTCAAGCAAATCCTGTTTTTCTATTTTGCGCTTGATCTGCCACTGCCCCAGGCTGGCAAATACAATGGCGAGAACCAGCAGGAAGGACAAAGGGATAATTCGCACCTGGATGTTCATGGGTTCAAATTGCAGCCGCTTCGCTATATATTGAAGCACCCACCCAAACCTTTGAGGTCAACATGCTGATTAAATTTATCATCATTCTGTTTCTGCTTATCATTCTGTACAGCCTGGTATCTTCTTTCTTTTTCCTGGTCAAGGACAAAGGGCAGGGTGATCGAACTGTGCAGAGACTCACCTGGCGGGTCGGGCTGTCATTGCTGCTGTTTTTGCTGTTGTGGGTTGCATATACCCTTGGCTGGATAGAGCCAAACAGTGGGCCGGTAAAGGTCCAGACCTCTACGGAATCGAGTGGCTGAGGACAAACTGTCCGCGCTTACACCAGACTTCCCGCTGCATGTTTCGGCGCGGGCTGTTAGCGGTCAGAGAACCAATTTCGATAATTTTTTGGAAAAAAGACTTACCAAAAAACGGAATTGTTTCTCTGGCCCCTGCCTGCCGCGCCACGATCGCTTAAGTCCGACAGGCTGCTAGAAGACATATACGAAAATAAACAGTCCCAACCAGACCACATCTACGAAATGCCAGTACCAGGCAACCGCCTCAAAGCCGAAGTGCTGATTTGGCTTGAAGTGTCCGCGAGCACAACGAATGGCGATGACCAGCAACATGATGGCACCCAGGCTTACGTGCATGCCGTGGAAACCTGTCAACAAGAAGAAAGTAGAACCGTAAATGCCTGACCCCAAAGTCAGGCCCAGTTCCTGATAAGCCTCCTGATATTCTTCTACTTGGAAATAGACGAATATGAAGCCCAGTATTACGGTCGCTGCTAACCATCCCACCAGGGGTTGACGCAAGTTCTTTTTCAGTGCGTGATGTGCCATGGTTACAGTCACACCCGATGTCAGCA
>JANOGQ010000130.1:0-3586 GCA_031406105.1 Lysobacterales bacterium
GCACGGGAATTGCGCATCCCCATCGTGCCAAGGGCGGAAATGCTGGCGGAGTTGATGCGTTTCCGCCGCGGCATAGCGGTTGCAGGCACGCACGGTAAAACCACTACCACCAGTCTCACTGCCAGTTTGCTGGCAGAAGCAGGGCTTGATCCCACCTTTGTGATTGGCGGCCTGTTGAACGCCTGGGGCAGCAACGCGCGTTTGGGTACTGGTGAGTACCTGGTGGCAGAAGCTGATGAAAGCGATGGCTCATTCCTGTTGCTGCAGCCAGTACTTGCACTGGTTACCAATATCGATCGCGATCACCTGGAAAACTACGACGGCAGTTTCGACAATTTGCGCAAGGCCTTCCTCGAATTCCTGCACCACCTGCCGTTTTACGGTGTGGCTGTGCTGTGCCTGGATGATGAAGTGCTAAAACAGATGTTGCCTGAAGTGACCCGTGCAGTGGTGACTTACGGTCTTTCACCGCAGGCGGATATCTGGGGCAGCAATGTGCAGCAGCATGGTCGCACCATGTCTTTTGACTTGCACCTGCCCAACGAAAGCCAGACACACCCCGTGGTGCTGAACCTGCCCGGTTCACATAATGTGCAGAATGCCCTGGGTGCCATCGCTGTGGCCTGGGAATTGGGCATCGATATCCCTGAGGTACTTTCTGGCCTGACCGAATTCAAAGGCGTGGGCAGGCGCTTTGCAGAAGTGGGTGAATATGCCTGGGGCAAAGGCCACATCCTGGTGGTAGAGGATTATGGCCATCATCCTTCCGAGTTGAAGGCCACCCTGGCTGCTGCGCGGGGAGGCTGGCCGGATCGGCGCCTGGTTGCTGTTTTCCAGCCGCATCGATACAGCCGCACGCGCGATCTGTTTGATGATTTTGCCCAGGTTTTATCGTTCGCCGATGCAGTGGTGCTGACTGAAATTTATGCCGCCGGCGAAGCGCCCATCGATGGAATTGACAGCCGTGCTTTGTGCCAGTCCATACGCGCCCGCGGCCGGGTTGAGCCGGTGTTGATCGCAGACATAGACCAGGTCACTGAAGAATTACCCGCCATGTTGCAAGCCAATGACCTGGTGCTGTTGCTGGGGGCTGGAAATATTGGCCAGCTGGCGCAGACCATTCGCGAACAGGGTTTGCATCAAAGGGAGGCGGCTTAAGTCATGTTGCCAGATATTAAATTGCCTCCGATGAAAACCAGCCAGGTCCGGGATTTTGGCCGGGTAGGCCTGGTGGTGGGTGGTGACAGCGCGGAACGCGAAGTTTCGCTTAACGGCGGACGGGCTGTGGCTGCCGCCTTGCAGCGTAATGGGATCATCCATGAAGTGTTCGATGGTCCCAGGGCCCTGATCAAGGGTATCGGCCAGGGGCGGGTGGACAGGGTATTCAACATCCTGCATGGCCCCGGTGGTGAAGATGGATCCCTGCAGGGTGCGCTGCACTTAATGGGCGTGCCGGTGACGGGCTCTGATCTCGCTTCTTCAGCCCTCACCATGGACAAGGTCCGTTCCAAGTGGATTTGGGAACGCAATGGCATACCCACGCCTCCCTTCCTGCGCTTCACACTTGACGACCATGATTTTCATGCGGCCATCGAAAAATTTGGCCTGCCACTTTTTGTCAAACCAGCCGGCCTCGGTTCCAGTATTGGCATCACTCGTGTAACCAGGGCCCAAGACCTGGATGCTGCCGTTGCTCTGGCCAGGCGCTATGGCGCCATCACCATCATCGAACGGGAAATTCGTGGTGGTGAGTACTTTGCAGGTGTGCTGGATGGTGTGGGTCTGCCCTTGATCCGTGTGTCTACACCGCGTGAATTCTATGACTACACCGCCAAGTATGAATCCAATGACACGCAGTATTTTTGCCCCTGTGGCTTGCCAGAAGACATTGAGGCTGAATTGCGTATCCGGGCGATCGAGGCTTTTGAATTGCTGGGTGCTTCAGGCTGGGGACGTGTTGATCTGCTGCTGGATGAACAAGGTCAGCCATGGTTCCTGGAAGTCAACACCACGCCGGGCATGACCGATCACAGCCTGGTGCCACAGGCTGCTGCAGCAATCGGGGTAGGATTTGATGAACTGGTCTGGCGCATCCTGGAGACCAGCTTATGAGCTCAGTCAGAATGCGCAGCCATGCAACCCGCTGGGAGACCAGTCGTGGATTCAGCCACGGTATCTGGCTGGTGCTGGCCCTGTTTGCCCTGGCGATAGCTGGCACTACCTGGGTGAGCACCGGCATCGTTGCGAGTGAACGCTGGCCAATACGTTGGCTGGAAGTCAATGGTTCATTCCAGAGGGTGAGTGCCGAACAATTACGTTCCAGCCTGGCACCGCTGGTGAGTGCCAGTTTCTTTACCGTAGATTTGCAGGATCTGCAGGCTGCCGCAGTCCGCAAGCCCTGGGTGGCTGCAGTCAATGTGCAGAAAAAATGGCCCGATACCGTGGTTGTAACCGTTGAGGAATACCAGCCATTGGCTCACTGGAATGAAAATGACCTGGTGTCTTCGCGGCGTAGCGCATTCACTGCGCCCGATGCGGCTGATATCCAGGGTTTGCCCTGGCTGCAAGGCCCTGCTGGCAGGCTGGACGAAGTACTGCAGCAGTGGGATCTGTTCAATTCCATGCTGGCCAGGGCAGGTCTGGAAATCGAGAGACTGGAATTACAGGAACGCGGATCCTGGTCCATGTCGCTCAATAACGGCACCAGCGTGCAGTTGGGGCGTGATGATCCGGTTGAACGGCTGCAACGTCTGATGAACAGCTGGCGTAGCCTGATGGTTGAGCAGGAACTGCCACCGGTACGGATTGATCTCCGTTACACCAATGGATTCGCCGTGCACTGGCCAACTGAGCCCGAGCCGCTGGCGGGGATACAACGCAGATGACGACTGGAAACTATGGTTCGTAAACCGGAAAAATCATTGGTGGTCGGTTTGGATATTGGTACATCCAAAATCGTCGCCATCGTAGGTGAAATGCAGGCTGATGGCTCGGTGGAAGTCATCGGCCTGGGTTCGCATCCTTCGCGCGGACTGAAGCGTGGCGTCATCGTGGATATGACCTCTACCGAACAAGCCATCCAGCGGGCTGTTGAAGAGGCCGAGCTGATGGCCGGTTGCCAAATCCACTCTGTGTTTGCAGGTATTTCCGGTAACCACATACGCAGTCTCAATTCTGACGGCACTGTGGCCATCAAGGATAAAGAAGTTTCTGAAGGCGATGTGGAACGCGTTCTGGATGCAGCCCGCGCGGTTCCCGTTGCCGCTGACCAGAAAATCCTGCATGTGTTGCCGCAGGAATACGTCATCGATAACCAGGATGGTATCCGTCAGCCCATAGGTATGGCCGGGGTGCGGCTGGAAGTGCATGTGCACGTTGTCACCGCTGCCTTGAGCGCCACGCAGAATATCGGTAAATGCGTTGCCCGCTGCGGGCTGGTAGTGGATGAGCTGATCATGCAACCGTTGGCTGCCAGCTACGCAGTACTGGCGGAAGACGAAAAAGACCTGGGTGTTTGCCTGGTGGACATCGGCGCAGGTACCACGGATATCGCTGTGTTCACCGATGGCGCGATCCGCCACACCGC
>JANOGQ010000131.1:0-2371 GCA_031406105.1 Lysobacterales bacterium
AAGTTCGCTCATCCAGATCACGGAATCGCACCAGAATATTGGATGAGCCTTCCCGCGTGGTGCTGATGATCCAGCGTATGTCCTGCACATTCCGTACCGCATCTTCAAGCGGGCTGGTGACCAGCTGCTCCACGTCCTCAGCCGAGGCTCCGGGCAGAACGGTATTGATATTGACCCAGTTGAAATTGATTTCCGGATCCTGTTCCCGCGGCATCCTGGAATAGGACAAAGCACCCAGAACCACCACCACCACGAACAGGATATTGACCAGTGGGTGGTTGGTTAACAGGCTTTTAAGCATGGGTTTCACCGGCTCACAGCAGCTTGATCGCGTCAGCGTGCTGCAGACGCTCCCTGCCGGTGACCACGATGATGCTGTCCACCGGCAAATCGACCACTACTGGTCGACCTTCCTGGGCGCCCGGCAAGGCCAGGAAGCGGGCTTTGCCTTCTTCGGCCAGGAATATCCCCAGCTGGCCATCTCGCTGGACCACCAGGCTGGCTGGCAGCAGGCCGCGACTGACGCGCCAGACTACCTCTCCACTGCGCCCTACTGCGGGTGACTGCTGGCTGAAGCTGAAGCGCGCTGAACGGCTGCGCCGCTCGGTGGCAATGATGGGCGAAAGCCGCAGTAACTGCAGCGGCCAGCTCTCGTTGCGTGAGTGAAATTCGATCTGGCCGGCCCGCTGCAGGGAATCGGCAATGTCGTCCGGAATTTCTGCAGACAGCTCAATCCGGTCATTCTCGGCGAGTTCCAGCAATGCATTACCGGGGGTCACCAGGCTGCCCACCTGGCCAATACGTCGGGAAACCACGCCATTAAAGGGCGCCAGTATCTGGCACTTCTGCAGATTCCTGCGGGCTATCGCCACAGCCGCCTGCTGCAATCGAATTTGTGCAGCGGCCACCTGTGCGTCAGTTTCGCGCGCCAGCAGATCGTCAGCTGACAGATAGTTGCCTTCGGTCAGCTGTTTCGCACGTTGCAGCCGCACATCAGCCTGGGCTTTCTGGGCTTTAGTGGTGGCCAGGCCTGCTTCTGCCTGC
Organism: Lysobacterales bacterium; assembly: GCA_031406105.1. Lineage (GTDB taxonomy): Bacteria > Pseudomonadota > Gammaproteobacteria > Xanthomonadales > SZUA-36 > JAWXBM01. Next base: position 1,045 of record JANOGQ010000131.1, read on the forward strand.
TCCAAAGCCAGCTGGTAATCGGTGGAATCAATTTCCACCAGCAGATCACCACGGCTGACTTCGACACCCACATCCGCGTGTATCTGCCTGATTACGCCAGTAATTTCGGCCGAAATCACTGCCTGGTTGAGGGCCATGACCTCTGCGGCAGCACTGCGTTCCAGGTCGATCAGGATCTCAGCCAGCGGCTGAACGCTGACGACGATAGCTTCCTGCGCGGTCAGATCACTGACAGCCGCCAGACCAAGCAGACTGGAGGCTGCCAGGCAATTGCGAAGATACCTGCCTGGACGCATGTTATTCTCACCCTTGGTGGTTGGCATGGAGCGCGATTTCAGTAACCATATTGGGGCAGCTTAGTGAGACTAAAGTGCAACATTAAGTAGCATTGGTCACGGTGCAGCACAGGCCGTGAAAATTATGTGTTGGTGTATCTGCAGAGGAAAACAAATTGAAGCATAAATCGATCAAAAGGGTTCTGCTCGGAACCCTGTTGCTGGTGTTGGCGGTCAATATCAGCCAGGCAGCTGGTAATTCAAACAAATGGCGTATGCAGATGAGCGGCGGCGCGAACTCCGATGGCACCATTGTTTTGCAACTGACCCCGAAGGACGGCACAGCTTTGACTGCCAGCATTGCCATTGCCAACAAAACCGGTGAAAACGACGTGGCCAAGGCAATAGTCAAGGCCCTCAAGGCCCAGCTACCCAAGGAGCAGTTCCAGGTCGAGCGTGATGATGGCGAAGATGTGCTGATCAAGAAAAAAATGGGGCAACCTGATTTTGGCCTCGAAGTGATTTCAAATGACGTGAAAAACGTTCGGATAGGCCTGGACAAAGAGTAGAGGCCGATTATTGCGTTGGATCATTGGATTTTTGGGGAGGCAAGCCGGCACAGGCTTGCCTCAGTACCTGCAGCTCAATCCATACTGATGGTGATATCCACGTTTTCCTGTACGTCGAATTTCACGTCCTCGAATGTGGGCCGCCCCAGCCAGGGTCTGGCCTTATTGGAATAGGCCACCGGCTCGGCCCCAAAGCCCAGAAAGCCGGAATCGAACAGGCCATTGGCATTTTCATCGTGCACCACAACCAGGCCGTATTCGCCTTCAAAGACATTCAGGAAGCGGATTTCCAGATGGCCATTTTCATCAGGCTCGCCGGATTCCTGGAGCAAGGGCTTGACCATGAAGGTCTCTTCCGAATTGAACAGGCTCACTTCAACTGTGCCGCTGGAGGGCTCGAGGCCGGTTATGGTGACTTTCAGGCGCGGCATGCGTTTGATCTCCACCGGCGGTGGCGCTGACTTGATTTGTGTGCTGTCAGCC
>JANOGQ010000148.1:0-2620 GCA_031406105.1 Lysobacterales bacterium
CCTGGTCGCTGACACGGGCAGAGACGTTCCGGTTACTGGCAGCCGATTCTATGCCGCTGCCGGGTTTCCAGAAACTGCTATGGAACGTTACGAAAAGACTTTTGGACGGTTTGGCAACGTAGTTTCTGCACTGCCACAGTCCTACCAGCGGATTTCCGATGGCATGGAGATCATGATTGGCGAGAATCTCTGGCGCGTTATCGTTGGCCAGGGTCATTCAGTGGAACACGCCTGCCTGTTCTGTGAAAAGCTGAACCTGTTGATCTCCGGCGACCAGATACTGCCCACCATTTCGTCGAACGTCAGTGTTTATCCGACCGAACCCGCAGCAAATCCCCTGCGGGACTGGCTGCAGTCCCTGAGCATGTTGGCCGAAGTACTGCCCGAAGACGTGCTGGTGCTGCCCGCTCACGGCAAGCCATTCAGAGGTGCACGAGTCCGCCTGTCCGAATTGATTCAGGAACACCTGGAAGGCCTTGATAAACTGCGGGAGCTTTGTCGCCAGCCGGTGCGAGCCATCGACGCCTTCCCCACGCTTTTCAGAAGCACGATTACGGAGAACAATCTGATCATGGCAGCTGGTGAATCCATAGCACATCTGAACTACTTGCTGGAATCAGGGGATATAGAAAGCCATCTGGACGAATCCGGAACGCGCTGGTACCAGAGAAAGTAGCAGTCCATCGGACCGGGACAACTAGCGCGCTTTTTAATCGGCTCCCAGCGACAAGTGGTGCCGACTGTTTCAATGAGAATGCAATGTTGCGTGGCCCCTGTGAACAAGGCTGTGGATGATGGTACCGATGATGACGGCCTGCAGTATCAGCACAGACTGTTCGCCTGCCAGTGGCAACAAACGCTCACTGAACATATAACCGACCCCAGTGGCAGCTGCCATTCCCACTAAGGTCAACCAGGCTGTCCGGCTACCCAAAGCTGGCTTAACGATCAACCACAACATCAAACCCTCGCCAAAGCGATGCAGTACAATCGCAAGCCCCAGGCTGTTACCCACCCCGGCTTCCCCGCCCACGAGGCCAGCACCATCCAGCATTGCATGTAGCATTAAACCTATGAGTGCGAATGCCAGGCTGGCCAGGTGCAGCGTTTCAGCCGCGCGGCGCACGAGGAATTCCAGCACGCCCGGTAACAAATAGCCTGCGAGCACCAGCAATACAGACATCCATCCCAATGCCTCCAGCGTTTCCGGAAGAAGCAGTGCAATGACCAGCACTATCAGTACGACAACAATAACCTGGTCAATAGTTTTTGCCAGCTGTCCCCCGCGGGACAACCAGATAAAAAGCAACGGACCGGCAAAAGGTGTGATCAGGGCAAGCAGCAGCACAATTGCGCCAGGAACTCCAACCAGGGGTGAGAATACTACCACAGCGAATTGATGCTGCCTTTGCCCCCTGCGCCATGATTGATAGAATAAGGCAATTCCCATCAGCCAAGGGCCCAAGTGAACACCTCAACCATCGAATCCATCATTGCAAAATGCAACCCCGAGCGCGCTGCAAATCATGAATTACATGATCTGCTGGCCCTGGTGGCTGAGCGTAATGGCCGTGCACCCGATTTGCAGGAGCTTGAGTTGGCCGCGCGATTTGTCTGCTTATACATCGATCAGGCACCCTACGTGATGAAAGTGGCCTGGACAGCAGCCGGCAATATAGGCCTGGAAAATGAGATGAAGCAAATCCTGGCCGTAGTCCAATCCTATTGGGAACAGGATGACGACATCATTCCGGACAATCTCGGAGTCATCGGACTGCTGGACGATGCCTATTGTTCCATGTGTACTTTTCAGGCAGTTTCCGATCACTTCCAATTACAAACGGGTAAATATCTGTTTCCAGATGACCTCAGCGCAGCCAACCGCATCATGCGCCAGATTATCGGCGAGCCTTATGCTTCCGAACTGGATAAGCTGGTGCACAACACCATGCGTGAGTCACGGGCCATAGAATCCATGAAGCGCCTGGCCAGCGCTGATAAACAGGTGGATTTTGCCCGCCAAAGCACGATTTGGAATCATGGCCCCGCAGGTGATCTGGGAGTCAGTGCATTAGCGGGCATCGGATTGGCGGCAGATTAAATTCTGCCAATGTCCAGCCAGCCTGGCTCAGAGGCTGGCAAATGCATCGCGGGTAAGATTTTCTACGCCGGTTTCAGTTACCAGAACATTGTCTTCGATGCGGATTCCACCGTAGGGCACCAGCTTTTCTACCACACCCCAGTTGATTGCCTGGGCATCACCCTGATGCTTCCATTTGGCTAATAATGCCGGAATGAAATACAGCCCGGGTTCAATGGTCAAAACGTTGCCTGCCTCCAACTCCCGCGTCAACCTCAAATAAGGATGGCCCGAGGGCCTTTCCAGATGCTGGCCATGGTTATCAACCAACCCCGCGACATCATGAGTCTGCAGGCCGATAAAGTGTCCCAGGCCATGTGGAAAAAATACACTGCTGAGCCCGCTGGCCACTGCATCTTCGGCTGGCAAATTGCTGATACCCGCCTGGCGCAGCAAATCGGCGATCAGTTGGTGTGCTTGCAGATGCAGGGCAGGATAGGACAAGCCAACTCTGACCTGACTTGCCAACTGCTGTTCAAT
>JANOGQ010000163.1:0-7597 GCA_031406105.1 Lysobacterales bacterium
TGCCAGCGTGATTTATGTGCCGCCACCTTACGCGGCTGACGCAATCCTGGAAGCTGCCGATGCGGGCGTGCGGGTGATTGTGGCGATTACGGAAGGCATACCGGTCAAGGATATGATGGCTGTTAAAGCCGTATTGAAACACAAACCCAATACCTGGCTGATCGGCCCCAACTGCCCGGGCATAATCACACCCGGCCAGTGCAAGATCGGCATCATGCCAGGCCAGATACACAGTCCGGGTCGGGTGGGTGTGGTGTCTCGATCCGGCACGCTGACTTATGAAGCGGTCTACCAGACCACCCAGGCCGGTTTGGGTCAATCCACCTGCATTGGCATTGGTGGCGATCCCATCCAGGGCATGAATTTCGTCGATGTGCTGCGAATGTTCCAGGACGATGACGACACCTACGGCATCATCATGGTAGGTGAAATCGGCGGCTCAGCCGAAGAAGATGCAGCAGAGTTCATCCAGGCTCACGTCACCAAACCGGTGGTTGCTTACATCGCCGGTGTGACAGCACCGCCGGGCAAGCGCATGGGCCACGCTGGTGCCATTATTGCCGGGGGTAAAGGCACTGCAGAAGCCAAGTTCGAAGCGCTGCGCGCGGCGGGGGTGACCACCGTCAATTCGCCGGCTGATCTGGGTGCAGCACTTTCTGCGCGCATGTAGTTTGTGCATGGATGCACTTAGATCGCGAAGTGCAGGGATGCACGAGAGCGATCAGGCGATCAAGGCCTTGACGAGCCACACACACCCATGATCCGCCTGGCCCTCGCCCAATATGATTTCCTGGTCGGAGATGTTGACGGCAACCTGAGCAAGGCTCGGTTGCTGATCCAGCAAGCCAAAGGTGCTAATGCTGACCTGCTGGTTTTTCCGGAAATGGCCCTGTCGGGTTACCCCCCGGAAGACCAGCTGCTGCGGCCCGGTTTCCAGCGCGCCTGCATGGAGGCCGTGCAAGAGCTGGCTCAGTCAGTGCAGGCTATCGATGTGCTGATTGGCCATCCCTGGAGCGAAGCCGGTCAACGCTTCAACTCGGCCAGCTGGTTGCGCGATGGCGCCATCATTGGCCAGTATCACAAGCAGTATCTGCCCAATTATGCAGTATTCGACGAACGCCGTTATTTCACCCCCGGCCATCAAAGTCTGGTTGTTGAACTTAAAGGTGTGCGCATGGGCGTCATCATCTGCGAAGACGCCTGGGAAAGTGCACCAGCCCGGCAAGCCTTGCAAGCAGGCGCAGAAATACTGCTGATCCCCAACGCCTCCCCTTACCGAACGGACAAGTTGCTCGCTCGCGAACAATTACTGGCCCAACGACATGCCGAGACCGGCTTGCCCATGGTGTATTGCAACCTCACCGGCGGCCAGGATGAACTGGTATTTGATGGCCGCAGCATGCTGTTCTGCGGTGACGGGCGCTGCTCTGCCACGGCTTCATTGTGTGCAGAGGCGCTGTTGCTGGCTGATTTCGACGCTGCACACGGTCAGTTGCAGGCGCTGGATTGGCCTACGGCCACCCAGGACAGCCTGCAGGAAATCTATCAGGTGCTGCTGTGTGGTTTGCGTGATTACGTGCGCAAGAATGGTTTCAGCGATGTGGTGTTCGGGCTTTCGGGAGGCATCGATTCAGCCATGGTGCTGGCGCTGGCTGTCGATGCACTGGGTGCTGAGCACGTGCACACGGTGATGATGCCTTCGCGGCATACCTCGGGCCTGAGTATTGAACTGGCGCAGCAACAGGCTGTGGCGATGGGAGTGGACCATCGCGTGATCAGCATTGAACCTGCATTCGAGGCCCTGAGCACCTTGCTTGGGCCCTCTTTTGCTGGTCTGGAGGAGAATGTCACCGAGGAAAATCTGCAGGCGCGGGTGCGCGGCAACCTGGTGATGGCGCTGTCCAACAAGTTCGGTTGGCTGCCGCTGGCTACCAGCAACAAGAGCGAGGCTGCAGTGGGCTACTGCACCATTTACGGTGATATGTGTGGCGGCTTTGCACCCTTGCTGGATTGTTTCAAAACCCGCATTTATGCACTGGCAGAGTGGCGTAACCGGCAATCTGCAGTCATTCCGGCTGAGGTGATCAGCAGGCCGCCGTCGGCCGAGCTGAGGCCCAATCAGGCCGATCAGGATTCATTGCCGCCTTATGAGGTGCTGGACCAGGTTTTGCGTTTGTACGTGGAGCAGGATTGGCCGATCTCAGAGATCGTGGCAGCAGGTTTTGATGAAGCCATGGTGCGCCGCGTGGCGCGACTGGTGCTGATCAATGAGTACAAGCGCCGCCAGGCACCGCCCGGTACCCGCATCACCCAGCGCGCTTTTGGCCGCGACCGGCGTTATCCGATCACCTCAGGCTGGCAGGAATAACCCCGTCATTCCAGAGTTGCGCACTCCCTCCTGCGTCATTCCAGACTGGCGTAGCCAAGTCTGGAATCCACCGTATTCAACAACGACCCTGGATTGCAGAATTCTCGCTAGGCTCGATTCTGCAATGACGGAATGTAATGAATGAGCGATCCTGGAATGACGGATCAGCGAATCAATCAAACGGCCAGAGCCTGTCACCCCAGCTGCGTTTTTGCTTACCGCCTTGCACGTAGTAGTGTTCTGGATAGCTTGCTGCCAGTATCTGCATGGTGCCCTCTGCCAGGGGGATGAGGTCCAGCTCTGTGTAGGCCTGGTGCATCACCATCAAAGCATCAGCATTCTGTGGCGTGCCGGGGTAGTTTTCCAACGCATAACGAGCCCGGTTGGCAGCCGCCACATAGGCTTTGCGACGCATGTAGTAATTGGCCACGGCAACTTCATAAGCTGCCAGGTTATTGCGCAGAAACACCATGCGCTGACGTGCATCTGCCACATATCGGCTGTCAGGGTAACGGCTGATCAATTCATTGAAGTCATTGAAGGCGTCACGCGCGGCTGACTGGTCACGGTCATGCACGCGATTGGGCATCATCCGCTCCAGAAAACCCATGTTTTCCTCAAAGTTCACCAGGCCCTTGAGGTAATAGGCGTAATCGACATTCGGGTGCGTTGGATAAGTACGAATGAACCGGTTCAGGTTGGAGATGGCGTTTTCGGGCTCGCGTGCCTTGTAGTAGGCATAGGAAAGATCCAGCATGGATTGTTCGGTGTAACGGCCAAAAGGGTAGCGGGTTTGCAATTGCTTGTATTGAAGTATGGCGCGGTCCCAGGCCTGGTTATCCAGTGATTTTTTGGCTTCTTCATACATTTCGGAGGCCGACAGCTCTTCTTCGAAAGCCCCATCTTTACGGCAGCCAGTGGTCAGCAGGGCCAGTGCCAGAAAGGCCAGGCCAAACAGACGTATGCTGAGGGAAGAAACAGAACGGCAGGGTTCAATAGGCATCATCAGATCACAAAACCACTTGGAGAAACACAGCAGCGGGCATGATAGCCGAATCGGCTGGCATGATACAGTGTGCTGGCCCCCAACCGACCGGGTTCGCCAGTCCATGCCCAGCAAGCAGCCATCCAGTTCTGACCCTTCTTTGCCAGTCAATGCCATGCAGCGCATCACTCTGCGTGCTGTGACGGGCCTGGAACATGCCGGCAAGCGCCTGGACCAGGTGGCAGCCAGCCTGTTTGCTGAATACTCCCGCGGGCAACTGCAGAAGTGGATACGCAGCGGTGAATTAACCGTTAACGGCCACACCGAAAAGCCTACCTACAAGGTAGCTGGTGGCGAGAAGCTGGCGATTGCAGCCCAGCCTGAAGCCCGCGATGAAACCCTGCCGCAGGATTTGCCTCTGGATATCCTCTATGCCGATGACGACCTGCTGGTGCTCAATAAAGCTGCCGGCATCGTGGTTCACCCTGCAGCCGGCAATCGCGATGGCACTTTGCAGAATGCCCTGCTGCATTTTGATGCCAGTCTGGCAGCATTGCCGCGCTCGGGCCTGGTACACAGGCTGGATAAAGACACCAGTGGCGTCATGGTGGTGGCGCGATCCCTGCGTGCCCATGCCTGCCTGGTAGCGCAATTTCAGTCACGCAGTATGAGCCGCATTTATGCAGCCGTGGCCGCTGGGGAGATTCGCCGGCGCGGCACAGTGGACGAACCGATCGGGAGACATCCGCGTGACCGTAAGCGCATGGCAGTGGTGTCCGGCGGTAAAAATGCCATCAGTGATTACCGGATACTTAAAGGCTTTCGCGGTTTTACCTATATTGAAGTTTCTCTGCAGACGGGCCGCACCCACCAGATTCGAGTGCATATGGCACACCTGGGTTTTCCGCTGGTGGGCGATACAACTTATGGCCGTAAACCGCGTTCGGTTCGCACCATGGATCCTGAACTGCTGGCCGCGATCAAGGCTTTTCCGCGACAGGCCCTGCATGCCCGTTACCTGAGCCTGCATCACCCGGCCGATCAGCGCGAAATGCGCTTCGAAGCACCTTTGCCGCGGGATCTGCTGGATTTGCTGGCGATACTGCGCGACAAGGCAGCGGTATGAACGACTGGATCATTCCGGATTGGCCAGCACCAGCTTCGGTCGCTGCCATCAGCACCACCCGCTCGGGCGGGGTGAGTAAAGGGCCCTGGCAGAGCCTGAATCTGGGCGTGAACAGCGGTGATGATCCTGATGATGTGATACAAAATCGTGCACTGCTCACAGAAAACTTGCCCGCTGCACCGCACTGGCTGCAACAGGTTCATGGCCGGCGCGTGGTGCAGCATACAGGGGTGTTGTTGGCAGACCCAACAGAAAGGGTTGAAGCGGATGCTCAATTCACCCGCGATCAACATGCGGTCTGCGCCGTACTTGCTGCCGATTGCCTGCCTGTGTTGTTCTGCGATCGCCGTGGCACCGTGGTGGCCGCAGCTCATGCTGGATGGCGCGGAATGGCGGCGGGAGTGCTGGAAAATACCGTGTTGACCATGGGCCCGCCGACCAGCGATCTGATGGCCTGGATGGGCCCGGCCATAGGTCCAGCGGTTTATCAGGTGGGCGATGAGGTGAAAGCTGCGTTTGCCAGCCAGCAAGCGGCCGGTGCTGATGCCTTCAGGCCCGATGGAAATCGCTGGTTGTTTGATCTTTACGCCATGGCGCGCCACTGTTTGCAGCAGGCTGGTGTTGGCCATATCAGTGGCGGCGGTTATTGCACCTACAGCGATTCAGAGCGGTTTTTCTCCTATCGCCGTGACCGGGCCACCGGGCGCATGACCAGTCTGGTTTGGCTGGTGTAGGAGCAATCGTAGTGTGTGGTTATGTTCCAAGAGGTGATTTCTGGACTATCTGATCGCGCCGAATCCAGGAGGTGGGCGGCGGTGCCGCGTCCGTTGTTCGTACGCGTATGCGATCCTGAAGATCACTGGTTCATCAAACCGCCGTGCGAGTATCTGCAGGCCGGCTGGAAGCCCATCCGCTGTGAAGCCCATCGGCACGGTCGCGGCCGGCATGCCCGTGGCAGGCGCAACGAGCTGACTGTTGTCACCGCGGTATTCCTCATCCGCTTTGTCCAGATGAGCGGGAGGGTTCGTCCAGGTCGGGTAAATTAGAGCCTCTACATCGGCGGCGCCCATCGCGGCTGTGACGGCATCGAGATAGGCTCGCCGGTCGGGGTGATCCAGGTAGCGCGGGCAGGGCGGCTCTTCGTCCTCAGGTGCGATGTCGAGAGGGCCTGCAGCAAAATACTCGAACGCCTCCTTCGCGGATGCCGAAAAGCGGCCCGACTCGTAGACCTCCCTGACATCAATCGTCGGCGCGGCGTCACCCAGCGAGAGCAGGTAGTTGCGCATGTCGTAACGAAAGCTTCGGCAGAACCCGTCGTGCTCGAGATGGTAGTCCAGGTTGACGATTTCCAGTGGGTCGACGATCCGCGCGCCGGCGGCCTCAAGGTCGTCGATCGCGCGTTCGAACAGTTCGAGAACCTCGGGGTCGGCTTCCTCCGTATCCACGAGGCGACGGAGAACGCCGATCCGTGCGCCGCGTAATCCGTCCCAATCGAGGAATTCAGTATAGTCCTGGGAGCGTTTACCGTCTTCCATCAGCGGGTCGGCCGGGTCGTAACCGGCCAGCACGTTAAAGATTCGTGCACCGTCCTCGACAGTCCGCGTTATGGGACCTGCAATATCCCAATCGGAAGCCAGCGGGATGATGCCGTCGCGGCTGGTCAGGCCGATCGTGGAGCGAATCCCGAACAGCGCCAGGTGGGACGACGGGCCGCGAATGGAGTTGCCGGTATCCGTACCAAGTGCGGCGATACCGAAATTAGCTGCCGTCGCCGAAGCCGAGCCACCCGACGAGCCGGCGGGTACCCGGTCGAGGGCGTATGCGTTCGCCGTGATGCCGTAGGACGAGCTCTCTGTGCGACGTGGGCTGAACGCCCACTCCGCCATATTGGTCTTGGCGAGCACGATGGCGTCGGCTTCGCGGAGCTTTCTTACCATGAACGCGTCGTCTGGTGGCAGGTGGTCCATCATTGCCTCCGATCCGCCGGTGGTCGGTAAATCGTGCGTATCGAAATTGTCCTTGACCAGGATTGGCGCACACCACAGCGGACCCAGCTTGTCCCCTCGCGCCAGGGCAGCATCTATCTGCTCGGCGCGTGCGATGGCCCGCGGGTTGATCACGGTGATTGCATTAAGGCCACTGGCCTTGTCGTATGACTCGATGCGTGCGATATACGTTACGACGACGGAACGGCAGGATGTTCGTCCGTCGCGTATTGCTGCCTGTACCTCCGCGATCGTCGTTTCGATCACATCGAATGGCGCCCCCGGCGCCAATTGGGAAGGCTGCTGCGTGCAGCCAGCAAAGAGACAGAGCACGACAGCGTGCTGCACTAGTCCCATCCTCATCGGCGATTCCCTCGTTCTCTTCGTGCCGCAGCCCAAACTTGGTTGGATGCGGCTATTGACCTCACGCACTCTGGCATGCAAAAGTGTATTCACAATGAAAAACACCTGCAAGGAAGCTGCTACTTTCTTCTTTCAACGCAGGGCGCTGCCCACGGCAACATGAACTAATACCTGGGGCCAAAGACTTTTAGCGACACCCGCCGATGGAGTGTAGTCGATGAAAAACACGATCCGGATTATTTGTATAACGGCTGTATACTTTTTACTCGGCTTTGAGAGCGACGCTTCATCCAGTGTTGTGATGGCCGCTGTGTCAGACGAATATCCTGACGTGAATGCCAGTTTTCTTAACGCCCACGAGTGGCGTTTTATCGGGCCATACCGGGGGGGGCGGGTCCTCGGGGTGGCGGGCGACATCAATAACCCCCTCGTTCACTACTTCGGGGCGGCACACGGCGGCGTCTGGAAAACGACCGACGCGGGTTTGACCTGGCGCAATGTGTCGGATGGTTTTTTCGAATTCCCATCAGTTGGTGCGATCGACGTTTCGTTCTCAGATCCCGAGGTAATTTATGTGGGGACCGGTGAAGCAGTTCCGCGTCAAAACTTAGCGCCCGGTGACGGTGTTTACAAGTCCAGCGACGGAGGTGAAAGCTGGATCAATGTCGGGCTCAAAGAAACGCGGCACATTTCCAGGCTTCGCATTCATCCGACCAACCCGAACATCGTGTATGTCGCGGCGATGGGTGACATGTTTGGCCCAAGTCGTG
>JANOGQ010000170.1:0-4709 GCA_031406105.1 Lysobacterales bacterium
CGCGCAGTCCGGCGTACCACCAGCCATTGACCGCCTCGCCAATCTATATTTGCGTGATCTCGGCCAGTCCCGCCAGCCACAAAAAGCTGCTGAATTACTGCAGCGCCTGGCGGATGCTGGTTTCCAGGGTGCTGCCTGGGATCTCGCCTATCTGCTGGATTATGGTGAGTGCAAAGCGCCAGCACTGAGCCCGGCAACCGCTTTCGCCCGCGCCTGCGCACTGGCCTATCCACCCGCCTACTATTCTCTGGGGCTTCGATTCGCACTGGGCCAGGGCCTTGCCAGCGACCCGGCATTCGCAAGCGCCTTGATGCGACGCGCTGCCGATGCAGGCTATCCCGATGCGGCTAACGCTGCAGCAGAGCTGGGCCTGGCAGAGGGCCATCCGCAAGTATCGCACTGGTATGCCGCACTGAAACAGAATGTCGAAGCTGCCCGGCCGCTGCTGAACCAGCTGGTGCAGAACAGGCTGACACTGCCACCCGGTGTGTTACCGCAAATACCGCAACTCGAGGCGGTGTTCTCTCAGCTTGGACATCCGGACCTGGCTATCGGCGCGGATGGCAGGTTACATACCCGCCCGGGTGGCCAGAGTTATGGATTGCGATCGCTGGGCGACTGGAAATGGTTGTCGCAGGATCCGCGTGTTGCAGAACGAGCAGCGTTCGCCAGCCGGGAGGAATGTGCTCATTTGCAGTATGTGAGCGCTGCTTCTCTCGCTGAGCCGAAGGAGTACACCGGCGATACCGTTAACGGCGCTTTTGAAACGCTGCATTTCAGCGGCCGTGCGCACAATATGGGCGCGATGTTTTCGGACACGGTAGTGCGTTTGCTGGAGCATCGAATGGCCGCTGCACTGGACTGGAACATCGATGCCATTGAGCCCTGTTCGGTGATCGCCTACCAGCCAGGCCAGGATTACGATTGGCATGCCGATTTTTTCAGCGATGAGCAGATGCAGCGCAACCGTGAAGTGGCTCATGATCCCGGCGGCCAGCGTGTGATCACTTTCCTTTTGTGCATCCACGCCCCGGAAGAGGGCGGTGGAACCGTTTATCGACACAAGGGGCTGACGGTGCGGCATGAGCTGGGGAAGGCAGCCATCCACTACAATGTGACCGCGGATGGAAAACCAGATCCGCATTCGCTGCATTGCGGACTGCCGGTCGATGGTGGTGAGAAATGGCTACTGAGGACGACCTTACGCGAACATTCGCGTTACGTCTGAAATTCCATTTTTTCCTGACTGCTGACCTGCGCCATATCGGTGAACTGCAAGGCTGCCAGTCGCCGGTAGAGTGGATCATTGCGAATCAATTCCTCGTGATTGCCAACCGCCTGCACCCGGCCATGATCCAGCACCACAATACGATCAACTTTCTTCACGGTGGCCAGGCGGTGCGCTATCACCAGGGTAGTGCGGTTGTGCATCAGTTCTTCCAACGCCTGTTGCACCAGCAATTCGCTTTCTGCATCCAGCGCACTGGTGGCCTCGTCCAGTAACAAAATGGGCGGGTTCTTCAGGATGGCACGGGCAATGGCAATGCGTTGCCGCTGCCCGCCGGAAAGCCTGGTACCCCGTTCACCCAGAAATGTGTCATAGCCTTCTGGCAAAGCCCGAATGAAACCGTCTGCAGCTGCCATCTCCGCTGCCTGGTGGACATCAGCATCAGTCGCATCAGGCCGGCCATAGCGGATGTTTTCCAGTGCCGAGGTACCGAACAGCATGGTTTCCTGCGGCACCAGCCCAATCTGCTGGCGAAGATCCTGCGGATCCAGCCTGGCGATGTCCTGGCCGTCAATACGGATACTGCCGGAACTGGTGTTGTAAAAGCGCAGCAGCAACTGGAACACAGTGGATTTGCCAGCACCGGAAGGCCCCACCAGCGCGATGGTTTCACCGGCCTTGATGTCCAGCTCGAAACTGTCCAGCGCCAGAGTTTCCGGCCGGGACGGATAGCGAAAGCCCACATTTTCAAAGCGGATATTCCCCTGGCAACGCTGCGCCATGACCAAAGCTTGTGCAGGTGCGGCAATCAGGGGCTCAGCGGCCAGCAATTCAGCCAGTCGTTCCATGGCACCAGCGGCACGCTGGATTTCTCCCCACAGGCCGCTCAAGGCCGCTGCCGAGGTGCCCACATACATGGCATACATCAGGAACTGCCCCAGTTCACCGCCACTCATCTGCCCGGCAATAACCGAGTGCGAGCCTTTCCACAGCAAGAAAGTCAGCGCACAAAACATCAGTGCGAGAGCCAGGCCGGTGAGCAGGGCGTTCATGCGCAAGCGCCGCAGCGCCGCGAGGAAGCTCAGCACTACCGCATCGGCATAGCGCAGCGACTGCATGTTCTCCAGCGTGAAGGCCTGCACTGTTTGTATGGAATGCAAGGTTTCGCCAGCCAGGCCACTGGTGTCGGCCACGCGATCCTGTGACTGGCGCGACAGCTTGCGGATTTTCCGGCCGACAATAATCACCGGTAAAACCACTATGGGAATTCCAATCAAGGTGTACCCGGCCAGTTGTGGGCTGGTCCAGACCATCATCACCAATCCGCCCAACAAGCTGAGCGAAGAGCGCAGCGCAATCGACAGGCCCACACCCGAAATGCTTTGTACCAGCGTGGTATCGGTAGTTAGCCGCGACAATACTTCACCAGTGCGGGTTACTTCGAAAAAGGTTGGATCCATGCGAATGACCCGATCGAACACGGCTTTGCGCAGATCCGCCACCACCTTTTCACCCAGCCAGCTGACCAGGTAATAACGCATTGCGGCAAAAATACTGAACACCAAAGCTGCGGCCAGGAACCAGCCAAAGTAGCGATTGATGGTGGACAGATCCTGCGCGATAAAGCCGTTGTCGATGAGGTAACGCAAAGCCACCGGCAAGGCCAGCATGGCCGCAGCAGCAATCACCAGCGCTGCCATGGCTGCAGTCAGCATCAGGCCGTAAGGGTGAATGAAAGGCCACAGACTGCGCAGTGGCCTTAGTGATTTGCCTTTGGGCCGTTCGCTGCTGTTGGTTTCAGTCATGGTGCCGGGACCGGAAAGTCTTCTGTCGCGAGCAAAGCTCGCTCCTACAAAAAAAATCAATGAACCTCATGCCCGTCTTGGGCTCGACCCGGAGGTGATTGAATCCGATTTACTCAGTTTTTCAGGCCTGCTCTGAAACGTTTGTAGCTGTTCTTCAGCTCCGCACCCAAGGCTTCCAGCGAACCACCCAGGGCATGGGCGCTTTCATCCATACCGGTGCGCTCGGAAAATTTTTCCCACTTGCCTTCCAGCTCATGCCATTCGGTTTTCATTTCCATGGACGCCAGGTGCATTTTCAACTGCAGCTCATCGCGCAGCTTTTTCAGATCGCGCTTCAAATCATGTACATCGGTCATAAAATCATCCTTTCTGGCCAGATACTGCTGATAGTTTAGACTTTCAAAGGTCGAATAACACGAACCAAAGTCAGGTCTTATGCAATCAGCGGGTTGCAGCTGAGGCCGAGGGACTGGCTTCCAGCCAGTTTTCAATATGCTCACGCAACATGCTCAGCGGGATACTGCCATTCTCAAGCACACGGTCGTGAAATTCCCGGATATCGAAATCATCGCCCAGTTGGTCATTGGCCAGTTGGCGCAGAGCCAGAATTTCGAGGCCACCTGAGTCATAGGAGGTTAACTGCCCCGGCAATACCGCAATCCGGTCGACCATGTCGTCCAGCTCGGATTCGGTAAAGCGACCTGATTGGTTCATGAATGCAATGGCCTGCTCGCGCGTCCAGCCCAGCAAGTGAATAGCGGGATCCACCACCATACCGCGAGCCGGCCAGGCAAGGCGGCTGATGGGCCCGGATGGGGTGGTATACAGGCCCATTTCCGCTGCCAGGCCTTCTGCATACCGCCCCCAGCCTTCGCCCATGCCGGAATACCAGATAATCTGGCTGACCGGATGCAGGCCTTTGATTTCCTGTGCAACCGCGACCTGCATATGATGGCCAGGCCAGATTTCGTGAAAAGCAGTGGACTCGGCGCTTCCTCTGCTTTGTTGGTCCGGCTCAAACAGAGGGATGCGGTAGGCGCCTGGCCGGTTCTCATTGCCGGGCTCATAGCGGGCGGAAACACCGGTTCCCTCCTGGTATTCCGGGAAAGGCACCACCTCAGCCTGCACCGTGGGCACGTAGCCAAACCATTGCGGCATAGCCATCTGGGCACGGCTTACTGCATCTTTGGAGAATTGCAGCAACTCGCTGCTGGCTGTGAATTTGTCAGTGGGGTCATCCTTGATGTGCTGGATGATCGCAGCGAAATCGTCCAGGCCATAAGCCTCGGCACCCAACTGCTGCACTTTTGCCTGGTTGCTTGTCACGGTGTTCATGCCCAGCTCAAACACCTGTTCACCACTGCGATCAAGGGTGGTGTAAGAACGCAGCGCAGCGTCGTAACAAGCACGGCCATTCGGGTTGGCTGTGACCGCAAGCGCTACACGCGCCTGTGGCAGGTAAGTGACGGCGAGGAAATCGCGATAGCGCTGCATGGCCGGATTGATGCCGCTGGCCACCAGCTCGACGAATGCTGCTGAAAATTCCTCATCTTGATCGCGCTGTGCGGGCGAAGCAAAAGGTGAGTCTGCTCCTGCAGGCGACGCTGCTCCAGCAGGTGAAGCTGCTCCCGCGTGATGGTGCCTTGCCGACAAAACGACCGAAACTCGCGACAACC